>PKTD01000076.1 GCA_002869315.1 Marinilabiliales bacterium
CCACTGGAAGATAGTTGTATTTCCGATCCGTTAGTAAGAGGTACTCTTCCATTTATAGCAGCACCATTAACAAAAGTTTGATTAGTTTGTGAAAGTGGGGTTATAAAGTATTGTCCACCTTCACTCGAAATTGAAGCATGCTTACGACTTACGGTTTTTTCTGATGAATCGAACCGAATAGCACATGTTCTGTCACGCCCCATTTCAGCATGAGGTACAACAATAGTTTCTGTGGTTCCAGGTCTTCTGGATCCTGACTGAGTTAAAAATTCCAAGGTATAGGCTGACATACTAGCACCTCCCAGTGCTTTAAATCCTGCTCCTATAGTTTGCGTTGCTCTTGACATATTTCTAATATTTATTAGTTTACTTATTCAAATTTTAATGTTGTATCTCCTATGGTAATAATATCTCCTCTTTCAAGATATTTTCCATTAGCATTTAATTTTTGTGAATTTACCAGAGTTCCATTGGTGGAATTATACCAGCCCCATTCGCCATTATTATTTCTCCATTGGCCATCTCTTAACAACCATGAATTTTTATTATCATCATGCTTTTCAAGCGTTGCATGAAAACTGGAAATATAACTGGTATTGGTTTCAGTAATTTCTATATTATTTCTATTGGGAATACTTGGGTTAAAATAACCTATTGTTAGTATTCCTGTGTTAGAATTTAGCATTCTTGAAATGGGGTATTTTCTCTTAGGCTCCTCACCATTCATTATAATTAATTCAGGTTCAGATGAAGTATTTTTATTTAATTTAGTATTTATTTGAGGCTGACTGTACTTTATTGTATCCATCTCCTCCCTAAAATGCTTTTTAAGAAGGTCATCAATACTTTGCCATCTCTTTTTGATATCCGGATCTATACTCTTATCAATAATATCGGCCCATCTTGAATCGTTGGCTTGTATGTATTTAGAAAGAGGATCGTACTCTTTCTTCTTCATGCGGTTTTTATAAAGTATAACATCTTCTGCCGAATCAATATTTCCAAATGGGTAGTGATCGGTGAGATATTCATAAATCATAATACCGAAAGAGAAAATATCTATTGTAGGCCTCATAGCTGTGAAGGCCTTATACTGATCAAATTGTTCTGGTGGTGCATAAGCAATGGTTCCAAACATTTCCTTTACCCTTCCCATCCAATTGGTTTTTGTTTCACGTGAGTACATAAAGCCACTAATACCAAAATCAGTAAGTTTGGGTATTTGGTTATGACCTATTAAAACATTTTCAGGTTTTAAATCACGATGAACAACACCATTTTTATGCAATGTTTGCAACCCCAATAAAACCTGAACAGCAAATAATACAGGATTATCCAATTGCATTTTTTTGTCCATTATATCCCTAAGTGATCCATGGGGTACAAACTCCATAGCATGAAATGGATTGCCTTTGTATTCACCACATTCGTATGACTTTACAAGGTATGGAGATTCAATTGATCCTGCCTCAAACTCTCGATAAAACCTTGCAGTTACTGACTTACGTTCTTCAGGGTGAACTTCCCAAAGTCGTAATAGTTTAATGGCATACTCCTTACCATTTTTCTCTCCCAGCACAACGTCACCAAAACCACCTTCTGTACTGATGGTTTTAACAATATTATACGACCCTATTGTTGTTAAGGTATTTAAATCGACACGTTCGGGAGTCATAATTGTATTTTATTTTCCGTCGAAGCGGTAAATGGTATTTCCGATTAAAATGATATCACCTTCTGTAATTTTCTTGGGAGTATTTGCTGCAACAAATGTAGTTCCAGCGGAAGTGCGGTTTACAAGATAATACTCACCTTCAAAATTTATTATTTCAGCATGAACATTTGAGGATATGGCTGAATTATTTTCTTGTTCTAAAGATTCATTATTCAATAGAATTTTTTTGTCTTCTGAAGTCAACTGCAACTGCTTTTCTCCAGTTTGTTTAATCTCTGTGAGTTTTACTGAATCTTCTTCTACAGCATTATCAGAAGCAAAAATATTTACAGTCTTTTGTGGTTTCCTTTCTTTATTCATCTTCTTTGAAGGTTTAGTTTTTTCTTCTTTTACTACTTCTTTAGTTAAATCCTGACTACAGTTGGGGCAGAATTTGGAAGCTCCTGAAATAGGATAACTACAATTTGGACAAGGAATTATCTCAACTTTATCAGGTGAGGATGACTCATTTTGTTCATCTTCATTACTGGCACCAAAATCTGAAACAGTTTTGGAGGCAGAAAATGAACTACTCCCACTATCTGAAATAGTTTTGGATGCTGAAAAGTCACCTGAGCCTGAATCAGCAACTGTTTTAGATGCCGAGAAATCAGTATTCCCTTTCTCAGATACTGTTTTATTTAGAAAATCTTGTACTTCATCCTTGTTTGGAAGTTGTTGAGTTTTTCTGCTACTCTCTTCTTTTTTAGGTTCACTTTTGGAAAGTGGAGTATTACATTTAATACACGTGCTAACGGTTTCGGAATTAAAATATCCACATCTTGTACATTGCATAACAATACTTTAATAATATTTTGGGCAAAAATAGGTGGAAGCGAAATAGCTGTCAATACCCCTAGAGGGTGATATTTACGCTCAAATAGTATAAATATCAATATGTTAACAAAATAATAACATTTAAATATAAGTAGGTTATGCTTTTACTTTTATCTCCATGACCATGGTTGTTCCTTTACCACCTTTTGATGAGTCTACATCAAGAGTTCCATTCATAATTTCAATACGGTTTCTGATATTTCTCAGGACAAAAACTCTACTATTCTCATCGTAATTAAAGCCTACACCATCATCTTCATATATCAGAGTTGCAACACTCTCATCTCCTATAAATTGGAAATAAACATTGTTTGCTTTGCTGTGCTTTATTGCATTTTGAATTAATTCCTGTGTAATACGATAAAAGTGGGTTGTCCAGTCTAAACTTTCCAATTCAGGCCAGTTATGAAAATAACAATGCATTTTCATTCTACTGGAGTTAAACATATAACATAACTCTTTCAGTTCATCCTGAAAATCTTCTTGTTTAACCATTGGTGAAACTAGGCCATGGCTCAGTGTTCTAACAACATCTATTGTTTTTGTTAATGTGCGCTGGATTTTTTTGTCCTCTGCTCGTAAATTTTGTTTTATGATAGCCAAACTGCCACCTATAGAATCATGAAGCGTACGCCCAACCCTATCCCTTTCTTCTTCTTGCGCCTTTATTATTGACAACATCATTTCATGTTGATGCTTTTCTTCCTTCTTTATAAGTTTTGCACGTTCTTTATAAACTTGTAATGCTTCTCTCCCCATTAAGATAAGAAAAGTAAATATTTCAAACATAGAAATGGCCAGCAAACTATTGTAAACAAATGGTGTTCCATGTAATAATCCCATATTTGGCAGTATTACATTAAGAAAAACAGTGGAAACATAGAAACAATATATAATAAAAAGCACCAAAGCATTTTTGTCTTTTAATAAAATACTTTTAAAAAGAAAAACTAACTGAAGTATAAAAACCATGGCAGCAACAAACATCATATATATATGTGAGTAGTATTGTATAATGCTCGTTCTTATTCCGGGGAAAAGATTAAGTATAAATACTACTACCATAAGGTATATAAACCCGAACATCCATTTCCAGGCAATTTCATTACGTTGTTTAATTTTAACCAATGTATTGAGAAATAATGGGAAAAAGGCGCTTACTATTGTGGCACCCGCAAAGTCCAGAACGGTGGATATATCAGTAGGACCACTGTTAAAAAAGATAAATATATCACCAAGTTGAGATGCCATGAAAATAGCTATACCGATATTTAGTACAAAATAATAGAGGAATATTCTAAGGCCTACAAAGAAGAAAATTATAATTGATATTATTATAGCAAATAAAAATGCACCTCTCCAAAACCAAAGTACGCGATAATTAATTAGTTGTATATCAAGCAATCTTTGGCTCGACATCAAAAAACTGGTTGCACGTAAAGGCCTGTAGAGATGATTAAACTTTATATAAACTGTGTAGGCACTATTGGGATCGAGATTAATTTTAAAATTATGACCTGTATTAAAAACCAAGTCATCATTCACTCTCATAGTTCCTTTCCTCTGTCTAAAATGCATAGAATCTCCTTCAAAAACATAAAGATCTATCTTATGAATATGATGGTAAGGAATAAACAACTCTTTCTCTATCTTATAATCATTGGTGTTTTTTATTTTAAATCTTATCCAATGAACATTTTTTACTGAGCCATAATCAAGTGTACCATCTATTTCTGTCCATTTTTTATCTAGTACTTCTGTGATATTCAACTCATTGCTTGCATCAACAAATTCCTCACAATATGGCGTTATATCCAACTCATTATCTAAATCACTTACAATGATTTCAGATGCATTTACGAATGTAAAGGCAAAAGAAAAAGTTAATATTAATATGATTCTAATCACTATAAATAATTTTCATAATAATACTTTACTAAATCGGCAACAGAGGAAGTGTTTAATTTACGACTTATATTCTTCCTATGTGTTTTAATTGTATTATAACTTATAAATAATTCATCAGCAATTTCCTGATTACTCTTTCCTGCTGCTATTAAAGTTATTATATCTTCTTCTTTTGGGGTTAATAAATTTTCTTTTATTTTGAGAATATCCAGTGTTTTTAAAACTTTTGGAGAGTAAAACTCCTTGCCATTCAACAACTCCTTGACTACTTTAATAATTAAATTATAATCATCTTTTAATATGTAACCCTCTATATTTAAGTCTTTACACCTTCTGATAACAGAGAGTTTATTATGCATAGATATTACCAATATTGGAAGTTTGGGAAAATTTGACTTTATATAATTAAGAAATACAAAAATATCTTCTCCAGGTATTTCGATATCGCTTATTAAAAGTTCGCATGAATTATAGTCGATATTTTGTTGAGTTAATTTTGCTATACTTTTATAAATTTCCAAATCAACATTATCGAAGTTATCCTTGAGTATTTGCCCAAGGCCCTGAGAGAATAGTGAATGGTCATCTAGTATTATAATCTTCATCAAAAAAGTTTAATCCGCAAATTTACATAAGATCACTAAAAACTCGTCGAAACCATATCTGATTAGAACCCTAGCCTTAAAGACTGATAATGTGAGATTTAAAATTTCTCGGTTAATCATTTACTTTATTAATACTATTACGACAAATTATCCAAACATTTGCTTCAGAATCTTCAAAGATAGAATTTATATGATTATCAGTAAGGCCACTTTTATCATTAAAATTACTAACTAATTTGTCATTTTCGAATAAAAACAACCCATCTCTATCTGTTCCTACCCAAATTCTTTGTTGGGAATCCATAAAGATTTCATTTGCTTGCCACTTTCCATCGTATTCAAAAACGATTTGAACACCATCTTTACTTAGCTGATAGAGTTTACTTTTATCGGTGAAGTATACCAAACCTTCCTGAATTTCTTGCAAAAAGTAGACTTCATCCACATTTACATCATATACATTATTAATATTTTTCCATATTGAATTTTGATAAACAGATATTCCTCGTGAAGAAGAAATAAATACCTGATTATTAATTTCAAATATTTTATCAACATTTCCTTTTAATCTGAGGTCTTTGTTAGTAAATGTTTTCCATTTAGACTTATTAAATAAGAGCAGAGAATTAAAAGAGTTGTCTTTACTGCTAAAGGCCCATAATCTGCCTTGTTTATCGTTATAAAAATCATGGATAATATTCCCACTTATACCTTTTGCCTTCTCATATTTTTTCCATTTTTCTCCTTCTTTTTTTGCAATACCGTTGGCAGTACCAACCCAAATATCATGATTATTGGTTTCAAAAACTTTATAGCATTTATCGGAAGAAAGTTGTTCTTCATTGAATTCACTCCATCTTCTTCCGTCGTATGAATACAATCCATCCAAGCTGGTAATCCAGATTGTGTTTTTTGAATCAATTAACATCGAAGTAAAATAGTTTGGTGGGGACCCTATTGGTACAGCTGCTGAGCCTCCAATTACGCCAGTAAAAGTAATCCATTGATTACCACCAAATATCTGAACTTTTCCCTCCAGCATTGTGAAACCAATCTGACCTACATCCTTTAGTCCATTTTGATTTTCCAGGAAAACCCAAATATTCATATTGGAGTCTTCAAACAATTTTGAAATTTCAAAATTTGAGTTTTCGTTATCAGAAAAATGGGTCCAGTATTTTCGGTTATAATAAAATATTCCTCTTTGAGTGGCTATCCAAATATCCGAATTACTTGCCTCAAAAATACTTAGTATCTTTCCAAAATACTTATTCTGTCCATCTTGACCTTCAATATATTTAATGGCAGTCCATTTATTGCTAAAGTATGCATTCAGCCCAAAGTTTGTAGCAGCCCATATAATGCCTTTACTATCGACGTAAGTGAAAAGTATATTGGATGAACTCAGCCCATCGTTTTTTGTAAATGTAGTAAGTTCTTTTTGTGGAAATGCACTCAGTATAATGCAATAAAAGAACAAAGTAAGAATTTTATTGGTTGCGAATCTCATTATTATCTTTGCTTTTATAATCGGTTAAAGATAATAAATATTAGATAAAAGATAAAAATTTTTGAGTCTATCTAGCCTATAATGACAAATATCACAAAAAATAATCAGAGGAATTTTTACTAAAAATTCTGATCTATATACTCCATAACTTTTTTAGAACCAATTAAATATGCCTTCTTTGCTGCTTTATCCTGGTTAGCTCCTCCTCCTTTTATCTGATCTAAATGAGTTTTTCCTATTTCTTCACCAGTAGAAGCATCAATTATGGAAATATTTGCATCCAGATATGCGAACAAAATTCCCTGGTATTTAGTTCCTGTTGTAGTATTTGCATTTATTTTAATAATAAGGTCAGCCTCTTGCGGATTGTCAACAAAATTATATGACTTTTCAGCAAAAACTTCTTTAACAGAAGGCTCTAGTGTTTTAATACTCATATCTCTGCCGTATATCTTCTCAGAACTTTCAATGCATATTGTAGGTTTGGCAACATCAATATATGTGACGATTTCTTTAATAGGATTTTGAAGTTTTGCTATTCCATAATAAATTGATTTTTCAAGAACATTGAAATATTTTTCGATATCCAGTGAAATTTTTATTGCCAGCTTCTTTTTTGTAGTTTCTATTGCAGGTAAAAAGCATTCCCCAATCCCTTTATCATTTGTGGATGTTTTGCATAACAGATTGCCAGTCTCAATTCCGGAAACTATTAATGGAAGGCCTTGCACAGGTAGTTTTTCTCCATCCATATCATTATTTGCTTTAACAACAATTGGCAGCGCAGCAGGAGTTCCAATTTTTATTAATTGCGGAAAACTTTCTAAGCCTATAGAATATTCTTTTAACTCAATCATTTTATCAATCTGTGGCGGAATATAAATTATTTTCTCATTTTCAAGTAAACTAAGAAGAATGCTCGCTTTTGATACTGCAATTATCTTATTTCCTTCCCAGACAGAAATATTAAGTTTTAGAAAATTCCCTTCTTTCCAATAGTTTCCATCTATAACATAGGTATTATAAAGTTTTTTTTCAGCAACATTATACTTAGCCGCTTTTACCAAGGCTGAAGAAAACTCAGAACTCCATTTTTTAGAAAATTTACTACTTAGCCCGGTATTCTCATAACCAAAATCTGAAATATAAAACTGTTTGGATTTTGCTCCTATTTGCAGGTAAATTCCATATGCTGCAAAATAGGCTGCCTCACTTAATGTAAGTTCTTCGGGTTTAATCAATTTATCAATTTCATTTATTAATTCAATTTTCAAATCATTAATTTCATCAATATCTATATCCGAATACATCTTCCTATTAAGTGCAATCAGCAATACCCTTGCTTCATCAATATCTTTTAATAGGGGCATTGCTTCGTAGAAACTTCTAAGGGCATCTTCCTTATTTCCCTTTTCCGCATACTTTCTACCTTCAATTAATTTTTGTTTAATCTCACCTTTTCCTGAACTGATAAGGTTTCTATAGTAAAATGTCAACTCCTTTTTATTTGCATAAGCGATGGCAAACACCTCTTTCTTTTTGCGATCATAAAAACTATATGCATTCAAACCATTTACATTTGCACTACTAAAAGAAACACTTTTACTAAGGAATTCTTCCGAAGATTTACCGTTTTTATTTGAAATATTAAGACTTTTATTTGCTTCAATTTCAACTTGAATACTTTGAATTAATTTATCTTTTGCAAGCATTTCGTACTCACTCTTCAATTCACCCGGTTCAGCGTTTTTAGTATTTACTCCAGACATATATCCAACTAAAAACTCACTCTCAGGATACATTTTATTTCGCTCATAATAATCTGTCCATGCTGGCTGCTGGGCTAATAACTCAAGGCAAAATACTGACGAAATTAATAATACAATTAGTTTCTTATTCATAGAATTAATCTTATATAATTTTTTGGATTTCTAAAGTTTAACATCTGACTTATGAACGAAGCCTGTTTTTGTACCCCTCAATTGAATTTTATAAAAAGAGCCATTTTTTTCAATTATTTTAAATTCAAGTCCGCCTGGCACTTTAGCTAATACTTTAGCTCCTTTTTCTGGAAATTCCAATACTTCAACCCTATCTCCACTATTACCTTTTATCTCTAACTTATCGGCCAATGCCAAGTCAGCATTACCACTCGTAAAGGAATAAGATTGAACCGGTCTGCCAATATCTTCAAGATATGCGTTTAAAGCCAGGCCTGACTCAGCCCTTTTCACAGCATCGGAATATTTGTCGTTTGTATAATCTAACTCATAAGCAATCTTATAATAATGTAAAGCATCTTCATAGGCACCTACCATTTCATAAATTATTGCAAGATTATACGCAGCTTTTGGATTATAGGAGTCTGCTTCAAACATTGCATAAACCGTTGGGAATGCTCTGTCAAGATCACCATTTTCAATTAGCCCAAAGGCTTCCTTACTTTTTTTTCTGAATTCTTTCAAATGAATTTTTTCAAACTCATAATTCATATATCTATAGCCGGGTGCAAAATAATTAGCAAAACGTCGTGCTATTACTTTCATATAAGATTCGGCCATATCTTCAGCCCTGGGGATTCCAGATTTCTGATCGTCACATTTTTGAATACTGTTAGAATATTCTGTTGTTTTTGTTCCTATTATCTGCGCTGTCTCCACTGAAACCATTTTCATAGTTCCTTTCACTGTTACTGTTCTTTTCAAACAATTTGAGTTAGTTGAACTTGCCAATCCCAGCAAACTGGTACCCCTTTCATCATTGGAAGTATAACTTACACTGCCCATAATAATTACATCCAGGCCTAATACTCGACCAACTTCTGCAGCAGAATTTTCATCGATGGCACCACTTAGTGAAAGCCTTTGTTCTTTCATAACTTTTTCCAGTTGGTCTCGTTCGATAACCTGATAAAAATCAGTTTTAACGCCTTTTACAAAGGTTCGTCCGTTATCACCTTTTACAAGACCAAAGTATTTATTTCCCTCATCGTAAATTCCTCTGTATTGGTTTAATAAGTCGGCAATTAAGTAGTTTGTTACAACATTATTAAGTCTGTAATTATTATCACATTTTATATCAAAAACACCTATTTTTTTCACATTATAAAATGGTTTTTCTGGGGCGTCCAAAATAAAACACTCTACATTTTGAGAAAATAAGATTTGACTACTTAATAATAATAGGAGTAATAAGTTGATTTTAGATCTCATAAATTCTAATTGTTTTTTAGTTTAAATACTTTGGTGGTTTTCTTCTTACAGGCTGTTAGCAATTCTTCTTTCCTGTCATTGAGGTAATCATCCTCAATAGTTTTTAATATTTCTATTGCAAAATCAAATTCACCAAGCTCTCTGTACATTTCTGCTAACATTAATTTTTCCTCTAGATAAACAGGATTAAATATTTTAACGAGTTGAACAAGGTTCTCAAAAATCATTTTATCACATTGTACTAAAACCTCGTTACGGATAGGAATGTTATATCTAACAATATTGTTCAGTTCATGCCAAAGTAAGATTCTTAAATATGATTCTCTATCAGTTGTTTTTGCGAATTGATCATCTAACAATCTCTTATAGTATAATGATAAACCCAATAAATTATCGGAATTCTTTACTGAAAACAATTCTGTAGGAGTAGCAACATCTTTAATTTCATCACTAATAATTTCGTTATCTAAAATGTTTTTAGCATCTTCCAACCAAAACTCTTTATTACATTCAGGACAAATAAGAATCCTTGAAGTATTTGGCATTATGGGTGTTGTATCTGCTTTTCCATCAGAGTAAACCTCAGATTCAAAAATATGAAATGACAACACCTCCAATACCTGAACGAATTTCGAACAGTTTGGGCATGTTAATATGTTAGTTTCCAATAGTGTCATTTGTGATAAATAACAAAGATAATATTTTATTGTTAATTTAATAACATTGTTAATAATTTTTTTTATCTTTGAAAAACTAAATTAATTTAAAATAAAATTTATAAGATGAAAAAAGTTATTCTAGCATTATCAGTATTGTTAGCAGTTGCTATTACATTACCTGCAAATTCTCAGAACTCAAAACAGATTAATAAAGACATTAAGAAAAGGGCAATGAAAGATGCCCGTAAGGAAGCAAAAAAACTTAAGAAAGAAGGTTTTAAAGTAGCTCCTGGTCAATTACCAATGGACAAGCAAATTGAAGCCACCTGGATAAAGCGTTACGAAAGTGATGACAAGGGAAATAAGAAATGGTTTGTTGCTGACGCAAGATCAGTAGGAGAAACTCATTCAGCAGCAAAACTACAAGCCTATGAGGTTGCTAAAGTTAATTTGGCCGGACAGATTGGAAGCGAAATAGCTGGTTTGATAGAAACTAATATTGCAAATGCCCAACTCAATTCTGAGGAAGCAGCCTCAGTAACCGAAACCGTTGCTACTTTTAAGTCTTTAGTAGGTTCAAAACTTGGAAGAACATCCACATTTTTTGAGGCAGACAGACAAATCGGTAAAAACACCGAATTATATGTAACAGTTGGTTATAGTTATGATTCAGCAGTGGAAATGGCGAAAGAAATTATAAGAAAGGAATTAAAGAAGAAGGCCGAAGTTCAATCAGATAAACTTGACAAAATTCTTGACTTTTAATAAATAGGAATAGATATGAGAAGCTTAACAAAGTTAATTGTTCTAAGCCTGATTATTGTATTTCCTGTTTCGCCTATCTTTTCGCAAACTTTTGAGGATTTTAAAGATCAAATAAGGGAAGACTATAATACTTTTGAAAAGGAAACTCAACAAAAGTTTAACACATTTGTAGAAACTATCGACAAGGAATTCGCTGATTACCTGAGTGAAAATTTTGGAAGTTATAATATAGGGCATGAAAAGTATATTCCGGGCACACCCAAACCTGAACTCATGCCTGAAATTGAAATTACTGAAAATGAACCTAATAGACTGGAGTATGAATTAACTCCTGAGTCTAACACTTACCAATCAGCAGTATATCCAGGTATAAAAAAGTCAGAGGACGAATCATTTCCTTTGATTGCAATTACTGTTAGATTTCTAGGTTGGCCTTTGGAATTTAAGATTGATGAAGCCTTTAATAAAATAGAGTTTACAAATCCTTCAGCTGAAAATATCAGTAATTATTGGGAACAGTTGGGAAAGGTAAATTACAACCACTTTTTATATCAAGTTTCAGAGGTATCAAACACTCTTAACTTAAACCAATGGGGTTATTATCAATTACTTAAGGCTATTGGAGAGGAGTTATATCCAGGCAATAGAAATCAGCAGGTCTTATTTCAATGGGCAATGCTGAATAGAAGCCGCTATAAATCGAAAATAGGTTTTAACAATAACGACTTATTTTTGTTAGTACCTTCTGTGCATAAAATGTATAATGTTGACTTTGTTAACATTAACAACATTAGTTACTATGTTCTGGAAAGTAAAGGAGCAGAAATAAATACTTATGCGAAGGACTTTCCAGAGTCTGATATAATAATGGATGTTACCATTAAAAGCCCTTTTTATACTGATCCAATTAAAAAGTCAAAGGATTTTAAATTCACTTATAATAAAGAGGAATATATTTTACGCTTGGATTTCGATGGTGAAATGATAAAGTTTTATGAAACTATTCCTCTTTCAGATGTAAGTATTTATTTTAACTCCCTGATTAGCAACAGAACTAAAAACTCAATTCTTAAAGCGTTCACCCCTATTTTAAATGGGAAAACCGATTTTGAGAAAGTAAATATTCTTTTGAGTTTTGTGCAACAGGCTTTTGATTACAAAACCGACCAGCAGGCATATGGAACTGAGCGCTATTTCTTCCCTGATGAAATGCTCAATTATCCTTATGCCGATTGTGAAGACAGGGCTATACTTTTAAATTACCTCATCAAACAACTTATAAAAACAGATGTTGTGGCCTTGAGTTTCCCTGGTCATATGGCTTGTGGAGTTAAACTCAACGGTAACAATAATGGCACCTATGTAAACTATTTGGATGCTAGATATTATATTGCAGATCCTACATTGATGGGAGCACACACCGGGGTATTAATGCCGGGCTTAAATACTGAAGAAACTCAACTTATTGCATTGACTAATGACTATTTAAGATCGGTAAAAGCATCTAAAATATGGTCAAAAACAAAAGAGACAGGTGGCTTTAAAGCATCCAATTTAAAGGATTTAGTGTTTGATAATCAAGGTAATGCATATGTTTGTGGTTATTTTACAAATACTATAAATTATAAGGGAGAAATATTTCAAACGAATAATAATGACAGAGATGTTTTTGTTATTAAATACGACAACAACTTAAATCCTTTATGGCTAAAAACGGCTATTGGAAAAGGTAATGATCTGGGGCTCAGCCTTACTCTCGACAGTGATAATATGCTTTATGTTTATGGTAGTTTCGAAAACGACCTCAGTTTCGGAAATATTAGTATTGAAGCTATAGGTGCTCCCGATATTTTCATTGCAAAGTACGATAGTAAGGGTGAAATTTTATGGGCAAAAAAAGGTGGCCTCGATAAACTGGACCATAGTATTGATTTGATCTTCGCGGCCAAGTTCGATCCTTTTGGTGAAAAAATCATGGCCAAACTTTATAGTGAAACCGAGAACTTTAGTTATTACGGTATTGAGATGGATTCTGAAGATAATGCATTAATAAAAGGATCATTCTTTTCTACAACCGGTATGAACAATAACGATTATGTAAATTATAATTTCGAAGGAGATCTTGAAAATGTTCCAGAGGTACTATACCTTACCGACAAAAAGTTAAAGGAGAAGGAATATGAAGAAACCATTGCAGGTCTTTTTGCCGCTCTCAACTTATTAAATGCCAATACTGTAGAGATTAACGGTAACAACATCACTAAGGCCTTTGATGAGTATAATCATAAAATTAAAAAATATGCTGAAAGCCTTTATAATAGTTTTAAAGGAATGAAGTTTTTAAAAAATGAAAAGGGCATTATTAGTATAAAAACCAGTAATTCGGAGCCTGTTATAATGGATAAAATTAAAATCACCAATGATGCACGTATAAGAGTTATTAGATATAAAAGTGGAAATATACTTGTTGAGGTTCTGTCAGGGGTTTATGTTGGTGGTGGCGATTACTGGCTGGATATGAATTCAATAAAACTTTTTAAGGAAAGTGGAGATATATTACTTAATTTCGATACTGATAATACGGTACAAAAAATTAATCTCAGAAAAGAAATCTTAAAATACTAATAATGAGGATTAAAAAGAAAATTGCAATTTTATTTGGACTAATACTATTTGCTTTTTCGTTAACCTATGCGCAAGAAGAGGAGATAATTGAAGAAGAATTATATGAAGAGGAAATAGTATCCGATAAAATCAATCCTAGTGTCCCCGACACAATTAACTTAAGTGGTTTCTACAAATTGCTTAACAGTGATGAAAACGAAACAACTATAAGTGATTATATTATTATTACCAACAGTGAAGATGATAAATTTAAAGTCAATAAGATCTTTTTCAGTTTGTATGAATTAAAACCTGAATCAAAATCAGGCAAGAAACTGAACTTATATAATTGCAAATTTTTGCTCAATGAAAAATCCCCTTTATATCTTTCAAACTGGTTTTTTTCCAAATTAAATATTATTGGATGTGAGTTTTTTACAGAAATTCATCTTAATAACATAAAAAAGGGGAATAAGCACGAATTATTGATTGAAAACTGTAATTTTTATGATAAGTTAGTTTTTAATACTTTTGAAAATGAGCCTGTCACCTTAAAAGTCAGGAAGAATTTCTTTTCTACTAAACTTTCTATAGTATCGAATATAAATGAATTATTTCTCGAAAGAAACAATTTCGTATACGATAGTGTGAAGTACCGTCGGGCGGATACAGAATCAACTATATACCAACTACTATGTTCTGACATAAACATTCAGAAATTAAGTACTTATGGTAATGTTTTCAAAAGCAACAATATTAACAATGTTTATTCTGTAAATCTGCAATCCAGCACTATAGGAGAACTAAAATTACTTAGGGATACTTTAAAAAGCATAAACTTAACAGGATCTGAAGTTGAGAAATCTCTTTTAACGGATTCTTTGTTCGTAAGAGATTATATTGGAATTTTGAATTTTGATTTTCCGGAGAAAAATACCAATGCATCATGGTCTAACTTAGGTGGAGAGAAATTCGCAATTTTTAATGAAGTCAATTCAGGTTTAGTAATTCCATATCAGGCAAAGTCTGAAGAACAACTTTCAAAAACATTGTATTACAATGATTTAATGAGTTCTTATAATAAATTCAACACTCTTTATCTTGACAGAGGTGACAGGATTTCTGCTAATGCATCATATGTTGAAATAAAAAATATAGAAACCCGTCATCAGGCGTATTTGCAAAAAGTTAGTCCTAGTTTTAATAATCTGATAAATTATAAGTTAAATGAATTTCTGAGGTATTTCTCCGATTATGCTACTAATCCGGGGAAATCTCTGATACAATCATTATACGTATTATTGTTCTTTACCATTATCTATATGTTCAGTTTTTCGCTATGGGACGGAATGAACTATAGGTTTTATTTAAACCAGTTTAATATTTTCTCCGATTATATTAGCACAAACGACAGTATTGAGGAAGTAATTAAGAAACATAAGAGCAAATACAGTACAGAAGATACTGAGGACATTCAAAAAATTTTGCATTCCATGAAGGAAAGGGGTAAAAGAGTACCACGCTTATTAAGGCTTTTTGGCCAGCCACTAAGTTTTCTTGGCAAATTCAGACTTGAAGTTCTTCCGGCCATTGTAAACTTTTTGAATTTTCAACCTAATTCATGGGAATCTACAAAAGGCTTTAAAAAGGTCTGGTCAGGATTTATGATACTCCTAATAGCATTATTATTTTTAGTATACATATTAGTAGTAAAATTCTTGAATTCCCTAATCCTAAGTTTAAATAGTTTTGTTGTGATAGGTTATGGTGCCCTGCCTGAGCAAGAAAACAGTATAGCAATGTACTTAACTATTATTGAAGGAATTATAGGTTGGTTTTTACTTACTATTTTCACAATTACTTTATTAAGTCAGGTATTGCAAAACGCATAAAAAATTGGTAATTACATAATTATAATATTTAATGGATAATTCAGAAAATACATATTCACTCATCGATAATCCCTGGACAATTTATATAATAGGAATACTTCTATTTGTCATTCTCTTCTTTATTCAAAAATATATTCATTTAGTCGACAGAAAATTAAGTTCTAAAATTAATTCACAATGGGAAGGTACACCATGGCCTCTAATAAGCATTTTA
>PKTD01000073.1 GCA_002869315.1 Marinilabiliales bacterium
AAAACTATCTCTTGATATTCGTCATTCATTGCTTTATGGGTTGTATTTGGCTTGCGCACAACTACTTATATGTTTAACTAAAATACGATATATCATACCTTATTCTGAAAATATGTTCACTTTTTATTAATATCAGATGCATAAAGGTTTTGGTTTTGTAAATGTAAAAAAAATGTGCTTTAAAGATGTTTTATAGAGTTCTTTATTAATAGATTAGTGCAATATGTATAAATTCTAAATTACAAATAAGCATTTAACAGGAAGATAGTTCCCATACTTCTAACAATAAGTTCTACTGTTTTAGGATTAGTTCCTTTTGTTGCCTTGGGGCAAAATGAAGCATTTTGGTTCGCCCTTTCCGTGGGTACTATGGGTGGGCTATTATTTTCGATATTTATAATAGTCTTTTATTTACCCTTGTTTGTGTTGAGGAATAAATCTTAGGCCTATTAAGCATATTATCTAAATAATAATTAACAAGAAAATTTTGTAATCATTTTTAAAGGTCATCAACCACAAATACCAACAATTCTTTAGGACCATGGGCTCCCATAACAAGAGTTTTCTCTATGTCTGCTGTTCTGCTGGGGCCGCTAATTACTGTCATTTGAGACGGTAGTCTGGAAGGATATTTCTTTTTCATCCCTTTTATGGCATCCTTTAACTCATTAACTATTTGCGACATAGTTGCAAGAACTATATGTGTTTCGGGATAAACAAACATTTTCCTGCCTGATGCCAGGGCAGAGGAGACCATAATACTACCAAATCTCGCTATCAGAAAATCGCAACGACTGATACCTGCTATTTGAGAGTTAAAATCATCTTCTGAAGACTTTACATTTATTCCTGCTGCAGAAAGAAGTGAAATTAATTTTTCGTCCAGAGAGTAAATACTATCCCACTTTTTATCATTCAGAAGTAGTTTAATCTTATCCGTAAAATCTAACTCATTTTCACAATAGACAAAATTACCACCGTTTTCCTGTAGTTTATTAACGAAAACAATAGCCGGATCATCAGATAATTGTTGCAATACTTCTGATTTAAAATCAATATCGCTAAATGGGTTTTCATTTTTAGCGATAAGAGCATTTCTTACATTCTTAAGTATTTTCTCTTTGGTTGTGCTATCTTCCATGAGGCAAAATTAAAATGCAATATACAAAGAATCAAAGTTCGGCTTAGTCTTCATTTGGCTTTTCTTCTTTTATATCCTCTGATGCCGATTTATCTTCATCTAAATTCTTTTCCTTTACATCAGATTTAGTCTTTTTTTCATCTTTATTATCCTCCTCAGGAATATCCTTTTGTTCAAGTTCAATCTGATTTTTATTTCTAATATTAACGCTTTCGCTCCATGGTCTTTTACCGAAAACGGCTTCCAGATCGTCACTAAAAATAACTTCTTTTTCAAGGAGTTTATTGGCTAATTTTGTAAGGCCTTCTTTGTTTTCAGTAAGTATATCTACTGCTCTCTTATAAGCCGTATCTACAAGTTCACGAATTTCTTTATCAATAATTTCGTTAGTCTTTTCACTAAAAGGCTTATTAAATGCATATTCCTGTTGACCTGATGAATCGTAAAAACTTAAATTACCTACTTCTTTACTCAAACCATAATAAGCAACCATTGCATATGCCTGCTTAGTAACTTTCTCCAGGTCGTTAAGAGCACCTGTTGATATTTTTCCAAAAACCACCTCTTCAGCGGCTCTACCTCCCAGGGTGGCAGTCATTTCGTCGAGTAGTTGGTCGGTAGTTGTTATCATTCTTTCATCCGGAAGGTACCAAGCTGCACCCAGAGATTTACCACGGGGAACTATTGTTACTTTTACCAAAGGATGAGCATGCTCCAGCAACCAGCTTATGGAAGCATGGCCGGCCTCATGAAAGGCCACGGTTTTTTTCTCGCTTGGCGAAATGAGTTTGTTTTTCTTTTCCAGTCCTCCAATAATCCTGTCGATAGCATTCATGAAATCTTCAGGAAGTATCTTTTCATTATTTTGTCTGGCGGCTATAAGTGCCGACTCATTACAAACATTTGCAATATCTGCACCAGAAAATCCCGGTGTTTGTTTTGCCAGATAATCTAAATTAACACTATCATCCAATGTTAATGGTTTCATATGAACCTTAAAGATTTCTTTTCTTTCTTTTAAATCAGGAAGTTCAACAAAAATTTGTCTGTCAAAACGACCTGCCCTCATAAGTGCTTTGTCGAGGATGTCGGCTCTGTTAGTGGCTGCCAAAATTATAACTCCTGAGTTGGGTGTAAATCCATCCATCTCAGTAAGTAATTGGTTTAGTGTATTTTCTCTTTCATCATTGGCACCTGTCATGGGGTTTTTACCACGAGCACGTCCTATGGCATCTATCTCATCAATAAAAATTATACTGGGTGACTTTTCTTTTGCCTGTTTGAATAGGTCTCTAACCCTGGAGGCACCAACACCTACAAACATTTCAACGAAATCAGATCCTGAGATGGAATAGAAAGGAACATGAGCTTCACCAGCTACCGATTTTGCCAATAATGTTTTCCCTGTTCCCGGAGGGCCTACGAGCAATACTCCCTTAGGAATTTTACCTCCCAGTTTAGTGAACTTATCAGGAGTTTTCAGAAAGTCGACAATTTCGGTAATCTCCACTTTTGCTTCTTCCAATCCAGCCACATCCTTAAAAGAAATGTTTACGCTGGTCTTTTTATCGTAAATCTGCGCCTTGGACTTTCCTATATTGAAAATCTGTCCTCCTGCTCCACCGCCACCACGACTCATGGAACGCATAAAGAAAAACCAAATTCCTACAATTATTAGTATGGGCAATATCCAGGCAAAAATTTCACCTGTCCAGTCATGCCTGACTTCATTTTCTACATATATTGGGTCGGTATTATTTTGCTGTACTTCTTCAACTCTTTCTACAAATTTATCCGCTGATGCAACATTGTAGTAGTATTGAGGCATTTTCTGTCCAAAAACAGTTTGGCCTTTTACATCTTTATACTTTTCAGTAATTAGCAAATCGGGTTTGATATATATTTCTGCCGTTTCCTTGTTTACAAGAACCAACTTCTCAACCTCTTTGTTTTCAAGCATTTGCTTAAGTTCTCCCCAGCCTGCTTTCTTTGCTCCTTCACCGGTATTCATAAATTGAAAACCTATGAATATAACAGCAAGTATACCATAAATCCAATAAAAATTAAATTTTGGTTTTTTGCCGTCACCACCTGTCAAACTGCTTAAAGGGTTTTTACTTTCTTTACCCTTATTACTGTTATTTTCTGTTTTATTTATATTTTCTTCTGCCATTATGTCAAATGCATTAATTTAATGTTGTTTAATCAACATTTTGGTATCGTTTAATTATACCGTCAGCCCACAGATCCTCTAACTTATAGAAGTTTCTTACGTCTTCAAGAAATATGTGAACTACCAAGTCGAAATAGTCTATCAAAATCCATTCCGAATTTTCATATCCTTCCCTGTGAAAAGGTTTAATATTTAAGTCGACATGAACCTTCTCCATTATTTCATCATAAATAGCATCTGCCTGTGTAGTTGAACTTGCACTGCAGATAACAAAATAGTTAGTTATAGAATTATCAATTTTAGAAAGGTCAATGCTTATAATATCTTTTCCTTTTTTATCTTGTATGGAAGATACAACTTTACTAAGTAATTTTTTTGTTTCGCTCTTCTTTTCTTTTATTGCCATAGATTAAATTTGAAACAACAAAAATAAGTAATTTGAGTATTTAAATTTAAAAACATTGTAGATGTAACATTTTTTAATATCTTTTCGTAAACTTGCTGCAAATTAGACAAATGAAATTCCATATTAAAACTTTTGAAACGCTGGATTCTACAAATATTCATATGCAGGATATGATGTCGGAAAATGAGATTGAGGAAGGATTTGTAATAACTGCAGATTTTCAAACCTCAGGCAAGGGAAACAGCAATAATGCATGGGAGAGCGAAAAGGGTAAAAACCTAATATTCAGCGTTTTATTAAAACCTGATTTTATAGAGGCAGAAAATCAATTTGTTATTACGCAAATAATCTCATTATCTGTATTAAATGCTCTTTCAAGTTATACTCACAATAAAAACTTAAAGATAAAATGGCCCAATGATATTTATTACGCTAACAAAAAAATAGCAGGTATACTTATTCAAAACACTATAAAAGGATCGAAAATATCAGATTCTGTGGTAGGTATTGGCATAAATGTAAACCAGGAACAATTTATTTCTGATGCTCCAAATCCAGTATCATTAATTCAAATAATTAATAAGGAAACAGATAGAGACATTTTATTTAAAAGAGTTTTGGATGAAATAAAGGATTGTTATTCAAGATTAATGCTCTTTCCCAATACTTCATGGATTGAAAGAAAGTATCTGGACAATTTTTATAAAAAAGATGAACTTATGTTTTTTAGAGATAAGGATGGTGTATTTGAAGGACGCATTCAAGGCATCGATACTTACGGTCGTTTGATTATAAATACAGTAAAAAACGAAGAAAAAATATACGGCTTTAAGGAAGTTGAATTTATATTACCTGAACTTTAAAATACAGAGTTCAAATTATCCGCCATATTATTAACCAAATTCTCAAACGGACGTTTAGCCATCATTGCCATCATAGGATTGATATCAGCATCTACATCAACTCCGGCTATTGTTTTTTGCTCGTTTAAACTATCTTCTTCAAGTTTAACCAGAAGTGAAAATTTAAAAGGTACTTTCCCGTCAGGCACAATTTTTAATGTAGAAGGCGCATTTTTTTCATCAAACTTTAAGGTCAAATCAGCCATTCCTTTTATGGTAAAACTACAATCGTCATTGCTTGATTTCCAATTTATAATTTGTTCAGGCATTAGTTTTTCGTAGTTGTTAAAGTCGCTTAAAAATTCGAAAACCTTTTTTATACCTGCGTTGAGGTTTACTTTCTTACCTTCAATTTTCATAAGATTATATATTAGTTTATTGAGAATTTATTGTGGATTATTTTCTGTCATCACTCCATGCCTGGGGATCTTTCCTCCAATCCATTAAAGATAACATATCATTACTGGAAATATATTCGCCTTCAGATGCACTGCTTACAAGAGTATCATAATCAGAAAGTGTTACTAGTTGACAATTGGATTTTTCAAAATTTTCATCTGCCTTTGGTAATCCATAGGTAAAGATGGCGAGCATTCCTTTAACACTGGCACCTGCATCCCTTAATGCATCAACTGCATTTAAACTACTTTTGCCGGTTGAAACAAGATCTTCTATTACAACCACCGACTGGCCTTCATTAATTACTCCTTCAATTTTGTTGGTCATACCGTGCTTTTTCTCCGAAGAACGAACATAAACCAATGGCAATCCCATTGCTGCTGCAACAAGCGCTGCCTGTGGAATTCCTGCTGTGGCAACTCCTGCGATAACATCAACCTTGCCAAATTTTTCTTCAATAGCCTCAACTAATTGCTGACGGATATATGTTCTTATTTTTGGATATGACAATGCAATACGGTTGTCACAATAAATAGGTGACTTTAATCCGGATGCCCATGTAAATGGATCCTTATTATTGAGTTTAATTGCTTTAATTTGCAGAAGTGATTCTGCAATTTTTACGGCTGAATCTGTATTATAAATCATGCTGCAAATGTATAAAGTTTTTAGTAAAGCCTCGTCAATAATTATTAATTCGTCAGATAAAAATTTTATAAAGGACTATAAGTCTGTACTGATTGAAAATGAGGCGGATATGCATAAGTTTACGAAAAATATCTTTAGTGATAATATAACAGGAGATTATCAGCTTTATTCAAATTCAAATATTGACGTTCTCGAACTTTTTAAATCACAATTTGATTTAATGCTTGCAGCCGGTGGTGTAGTAAACAAAACTTCTTGTGATGAAAGACTCATTTTGTTTATAAAGCGAATGGGTTATTGGGATTTTCCAAAGGGTAAAATAGAAAAGAATGAAAGTATACAAACTGCGGCCTTAAGAGAAGTAATGGAAGAAACTATGATTGATAAGTTGGAAATTACAAGGGAATTGCCTGCCAGTTGGCATATTTATAAAGACCACAATAAATGGATACTTAAGAAAACGTATTGGTTTGAGATGTTTACATCTTCAGAAAAAAAGCTCATACCTCAAACAGAAGAAGACATTGAACTTGCCGAATGGAAGAAGTTTAGTAATGCTGAAAAATTTATGAACAAATCATATAGGTCTCTTAGAGAATGCTTTAAGGATTATTTTAATTATTAAATAACATATATTACTTTTACAATTATTAAATTCATTGATATGAGCAAGATTGCAATTTTTCCGGGTTCCTTTGATCCTATAACTCTTGGACATGTATCCATAGTTAAAAGAGCGGCCTCCTTATTTGATAAAATAATTGTCGCAATTGGCGTAAACTCTACAAAAAGCAGTATGTTTAGCGTGGAACAAAGAAAAGAATGGATCGAAAACATTTTCAAGGATTATGAAAACATTGAAGTTGAAACATATACTGGTTTAACAATAAACTACTGCAAGAAAAAAGGTGCTAAATATATATTAAGAGGTCTTCGCACATCGGCAGATTTTGAATTTGAACGTGGAATTGGGCAGGTGAATTTTATGATGGAAAAAGAAATAGAAACAGTATTCCTACTTACTGAGGCTAAGTATTCACCAATTTCCTCTTCAATAGTAAGAGACGTTTACAAAAATGGTGGTGATCTGTCCAAACTAATTCCAGCTGAAGTAATATTATAATACGCAGTTCGTTTTATATCAAATTTAAAATTACAGTTTTGAAAAAGTTGATTTTACTTCCATTGCTGATTAGCAGTTTATTTTCATTTTCTCAATCGGTGGAAATTTCAGGAAATATTGGAGAGAAGAAGAGTAAACTAGTCAGATTAATAACATTGGGCGATCAATTCTCAATGCTTGAAAAAACAATTGCTACAACTAAATCCGATGAAAGCGGTAATTTTTCCCTAAAAACCAAAATTCAAAGTACTCAAATGTCAATTTTGGCGGTTGATCTAAAAAAGGGGGATATCTTTTTACACAATAATAGCAGGCTCGAATTGGAAATTATAAAAGATAGCAGTTCTCAACAACAATCAATCTATGAGCAGGTACCTCTGCAATACAACATTATAAATGATGAAGAGCTTAATACTAATATCAGAGAGTTTAATGTGTTGTACAACAGTTTTTTACTTAGAAATTTTAATAGAATTTCGCGATCCAGGTCAAATACTATTATCAATAATTTTGAACTAGAAATGGATACTGTTTTTGAAAACTACGAAAACGAGTTTTTTAAAAACTACAGAAAATACCGCATAGGGGCATTGGAACTTATTAGCAGGAGAAAAACCGAACTTATGCTAATGGGAGACTATTTTTTGAATAAGGATATACTGTATAATAATATCGAATATGCATCACTTTTCAAAGAAGTTTTCAATAACTATATACTTTCCGGAAACAGTGGTATCAATTTAACCGACTTGAGGGAGACTATAAATTATTCCACAGATTATAAGAAATTTGATGACTTAATTTCAGATGGAAACTTCAAATTGAGTTCTGATACGCGCCTGAGAGAGTTGATAGAAATTGTAAGCCTTGCAAAGCTTTATAATACAAGGGACTTCAATAGAGCAAATATTATAAAATATCTCCGTCAGATAGAAAGAAATAGTAAGTTTCAGGAACACCGAAACATTGCATCTAATTATATAGAAAAGTTGCAATATCTAATTTGGGGCTCTCAGCCACCATTATTCTCTCTTAAAAATACTGAAGGTCAGGAAGTAAATAATGCCCAACTACAGGGAGACTTCGTTCTATTGGCATTTATGAAGGGAGACTCTAAACTTTGTATTTCTCATATCACTTATTTAGATGAAATACGGCAGAAATTTAATAACAAACTAAAGATAGTTAGCTTGGTTGAAGGCAATACCAATTTGATCTCAAATTATATGTATGAAAGAGATTACGAGTGGCATGTATTAGAAATTGATGATATCTTGCTTATTGAAGACTTTGGAATAAAAGTATATCCAACCTATATGCTTCTGAATCCTGATGGTAGTATGGCATCATCAGCAACACCAATGCCTGATGAAAATATACTTCCGTATATAAACTCACTAATGAAAAAGTGGAATAAAATTAATAATCCAAATTAAACGGACATATTTATTATGTTTTTTTTGCTTTGATAAATCTGAAATCAGAGTATTTTTGCGAAACGTGTATTGCTATGGAATAATTATTGATTAGCAGTATCCTTAAAGATTTAAGATAACAACTATGTTAGGATTGATTAAGAAAATGTTCGGCGACAAGGCTTCAAAAGACCTAAAAGGCTTGCAGCCTTATGTCGATAGGGTTCATGATGTTGAAGACCAAATAAGAGCACTCACAAATGACCAACTCCGGGCAAAGACGCAAGAATTCAAGAAACTAATTCACGAATATATAGATGCTGATGAGCAGGAGATTATTCAGCTTAAAGAAAAACTGGAAAAAAACCTGGATATCAGCATTAATGAAAAGGAAACAATTTATTCTCAGATAGATAAACTGGAAAAATCTTCCTATGAGAAAAGCCAAGAGATACTTGATAAAATTGCTCCGGAAGCCTTTTCTGTTATGAAGGAAACTGCCAGAAGGTTTAATGAAAATGAGGTGGTTGAGGTTACTGCCAACGACTTCGACAGAGAGTTGGCCTCTAAAATGGAGAGCGTTAATATTAAGGGCGATAAAGCCTATTATAATAATGAATGGGTAGCAGGAGGAAACCTGATTAAGTGGGAAATGGTTCACTATGATGTACAGTTAATTGGAGGAACGGTTTTACACCAGGGAAAAATTGCTGAGATGGCAACTGGTGAGGGTAAAACTCTTGTTGCAACACTTCCAGTTTACTTAAATGCTCTACCAGGTAAGGGAGTTCACGTAGTTACTGTTAACGACTATCTTGCAAAACGTGATGCCGAGTGGATGGGCATGCTTTATAATTTCCATGGATTAAAGATTGATGTAATAGATAAACATGAGCCAAATTCTGAAGAGAGAAGAAATGCCTATCTGGCCGATATAACTTATGGAACGAATAATGAGTTTGGTTTTGATTACTTGCGTGACAATATGACAGGAAATCCCGAAGAACTTGTTCAGCGCCCTCATAATTATGCTATAGTAGATGAGGTAGACTCTGTATTAATTGATGATGCAAGAACTCCATTGATTATTTCAGGACCTACTCCTAAAGGAGACCTTCAGGAGTTCGATGCCTTAAAAGCAGACGTTCAAAAGTTATATAATGCTCAAAAGAGTCTGGTAACTAAACTTCTTGCGGAGGCAAAAAATTTACTTTCTAACCCTGGAAATAACGATCAGGTTAAAAAAGGTAGCGACCTTATGTTCAGAGCCTTTAGAGGTTTACCTAAAAATAAAGCCCTTATTAAATTTCTTTCGGAGGAGGGTAATAAAACATTGCTGCAAAAAACCGAAAGTTTTTATTTGCAGGAGCAGGCAAAAAATATGCATGTTATCGATGATGAATTGTATTTTGTTATAGATGAAAAGCAAAACTCTGTAGACCTTACGGAAAAAGGTATCGACTTGTTGACTACATCATATGACGATCCATCATTTTTTATACTTCCGGATATAGGTGCTGAGATTGCAGAAATGGAGAAGTCTGATCTTAAAGAGAAGGAAATTCTTGAAAAGAAGAGTAAGATGATTCAGGATTATTCTGTAAAGTCAGAAAGAGTACATACTGTAAATCAATTACTTAAAGCGTATACAATGTTTGAAAAAGACGTTTAATATGTGATAATGGACAACAAAATCAAAATTGTTGATGAACAAACAGGGCGTATCATGGAAGGTCGTCGCTATTCCGACGGCTTGCATCAGGCACTGGAAGCCAAAGAAAATGTAAAAGTAGAAGCAGCCACACAAACTTATGCAACCATTACCTTGCAGAATTATTTCCGCATGTATAAAAAACTCGCCGGTATGACTGGTACTGCAATTACTGAAGCAGGTGAGTTATGGGACATTTATAAGTTAGATGTAGTTGAGATTCCAACCAATAGACCAATTGTAAGAGACGATCGTCAGGATTTGATTTATCGCACAAAAAGGGAAAAGTATAATGCCGTTATTGATGAGATTGAAAAACTTGTAAATAATAAAAGACCTGTACTGGTTGGTACTACTTCTGTTGAAACATCGGAATTATTGAGTAGAATGCTTAACAGAAAGCAGATAAGTCATAATGTACTGAATGCAAAATTACACCAGAAAGAGGCTCAGATTGTTAAGGAGGCAGGTAATGCTGGTATGGTTACCATTGCAACAAATATGGCAGGTCGTGGTACAGATATTAAGCTAAGCAAGGAAGTTATAAATGCAGGTGGACTTGCAATTGTAGGTACAGAGCGTCATGAGTCTCGTCGTGTTGACAGACAGTTACGTGGTCGTGCAGGACGTCAGGGAGACCCTGGTAGTTCACAATTCTTTGTGTCGCTTGAAGATGACTTGATGAGAATGTTTGGTTCAGGAAGGATTGCAGGAATTATGGACCGTCTTGGACTAAAAGAAGGCGAGGTTATCCAGCACTCAATGATAACCAAATCCATAGAGAGGGCTCAGAAAAAAGTAGAAGAAAATAACTTTGGTATAAGAAAACGTTTGCTTGAATATGATGATGTTATGAACTCACAGCGTGAGGTTATTTATAAACGTCGTTTTCACGCATTATTTGGTGAACGCCTGGCAGTAGACGTTTCTAATATGATTTATGATTTGTGTGAGCAGGTAGTTAATGATTACCAGGCTGAAAATGATTTTGAAGGATTCAAATTAGAACTATATCGCACCTTTGCGTCAGAAGTGCCTGTTGATGAAAAGGAATTTGAAAAGGCTTCTGCAGATGTCATAATTGAAAAACTTTTTGACAAGGTTTATAAGGACTATCTGGACAAGAGAGATAAATTAAGTGAGAGTACACTTCCTGTGATAAAGGATGTTTTTGAAAATCAATCTCAGTATGAAAATATTGCAATTCCATTCTCCGATGGAAATAAGGAAGTTCAGATAGTTGCTAACCTGAAAAAATCAGTAGAAAGTGAAGGAAAAGAAGTGCCGTTGGCTTTTGAAAAAGGTATCTCATTATCAACAATCGACAATTCTTGGAAAGAACACCTTCGTGAAATGGACGACCTTAAACAGTCGGTTCAAAATGCTACTTATGAGCAAAAAGATCCTCTATTAATATATAAGTTTGAGTCGTTTAACTTATTTAAAACTATGCTTCATAAGATCAATAAAGATGTTGTATCCTATTTAATAAAAGGTAATCTATTGATTAAGAGTCAGGGAAGTCAGATTAGAGAGGCAAACTTACCAAGAGGACTTGACAGATCGCAGATGAAAGAAGAACGCGGCGACTTACTTTCGCAAGCGCATTCCAATACTCAGGAGAAAGAGAAGCCACAACCGGTTAGGGTTGAAAAAAAGGTTGGAAGAAATGATCCATGTCCTTGTGGTAGTGGTAAAAAGTTTAAGCATTGTCATGGAAAAAATGCCTAAATTAGCATTGTAAAACTTATTCAAATGGCAAATTATTTTAAAAGTGTTCTAATATTATCAATGGTAGCAGTTTTATTCAGTTGCTGTAAAACCAATGGCACCAAGCCTGATTATGATATTTATAGTTATACTACTAATATTGTTAACCCACCTGACTATTTTCAGGTGAACTATGTAGTTAGTTTTGTTGGTAACAAAACGGCTAATATTACATTTGAGGCTAATTCAGTTTGGGCAATTAAGAAATTAGGTGATGTAAGAGTTTTATACACCATTAGTAACGGAACTGATAATATGAATATCGAAAGTGCTGATACCATTGCTTTTGAGGGAAATAAAACATATCAGTTTACGGCCAATAATTTTTCATCTCTTGATATATCAAATTATTTAGTTGAGTTTTCTAAGGTTGATACTGATTATGAATCATTCGAACCTAAGTTCTAGTTTCAATTAAACTTCATTTATATCAACTCAAACTAAACTTAAGTCTGAGTTATTTTCACTTATCCTAATTCAATAGTATTCAAATTTTTTTGAACAGCATAATTTATTGGTCAAAAAATAATTTTATGATAGACTAATTGGCCTTTTTTGTAATTTTGAATATTGTAAAAGCAAAAATTATGGATTATAAAAGAGTGCTTCTAAAATTAAGTGGAGAATCCCTTATGGGAGAACAGCAATATGGTATTGATTCTGAAACACTTAAGTCGTATTGTGAAGATATAGTTGATATTGTAAAAAAGAAAATTCAGCTTTCAATTGTTATTGGTGGAGGAAATATTTTTAGAGGTATGCAAGGGGCAGCAAAAGGTTTTGATAGAGTTCAGGGAGATTATATGGGAATGCTTGCCACAGTTATCAATTCAATGGCAATACAGGCTGAACTTGAAAAACAAGGAGTAAAAGTGAAATTACTTTCAGGCCTTAATATAGACCCTATAGCCGAAACAAGCAGTGGTAGAAAAGCAAAACATTATATGGAGGAAGGTTATGTTGTAATAATTGGCGGTGGCACAGGGAACCCATTTTTTACTACCGACACAGCATCTGCCTTGAGAGCCATAGAAATAGAAGCAGATATTTTATTGAAAGGAACCAGGGTAGACGGAGTTTATAGTGCCGATCCTGAGAAAGATCCATCTGCCACTAAATATACAACATTAACATTTGATGAAGCATACTCTAAAAACTTGAGTATAATGGACTTAACAGCCTTTACTTTATGTAAAGAAAACAATATGCCAATTTTAGTTTTTGATATGAATAAGAAATCAAATCTCCTTAAAGTTATTGAAGATAGTTCTATAGGAACTCTCGTTTCAAACTAGAATGTTATTTCTGAAAAAACATAATATTTCCAGAGATGATATTATTATTGGGCTAATAATCCTCCTGGCTGCATTTCTTCGATTATTTCGTTTTTGGGATATTCCTTTTATGCATGATGAATTCAGTGCCATACTCAGAAGTCAGTATGATAGTTTTGGCGATTTAATCAAGCTGGGAGTTTATCCTGATAGTCATCCAGCTGGGGTTCAAATATTTATTTATTACTGGATTAAGTTTTTTGGCTTAAATGAATGGTCGTTAAAACTACCTTTTATATTCAGTGGTATAGTATCAGTATATCTGATTTATAAACTTGCAAATATTTGGTTCGGCAAAGAATCTGCAATATTTTCGTCATTATTATTAGCAATACTGCAGTTTACCATATTTTACAGTCAGTTAGCAAGGCCATACAGTCCGGGATTGATGTTTGTTCTGCTCTCTACAATATACTGGACAAAACTCGTATTCCATAAAGATTATAATTCAAAGAATATACTATTATATGTTTTTGCTGCTTGTATGGCAAGTTATATACATGCGTTTTCATTGTTTTTTATTGTTGTGCAGGGAATTACAGGATTGTTTTTTATTAGTAACAAAGATTACATAAAATATATTTTGATTAACTCACTCCTGATTATTTTATACATTCCCCATATTAATATTTTTATCACCCAAATAGAAAGAGGAGGTATTGGAGGATGGTTAAGTCAACCAACACCAAAGTTTTTTCTTGAATTTTTATCTTACACATTTCATTATTCACAGGTCTTCTATTTTGTTATAATAGCATCAGTATTTTTTCTCAGCACTTCTTCCATTAATAAGAAAAACGGAGCCAAAAATTTTAGATTGATATCCATCGTTTGGATTTTATTAAGTTATCTCACAGCATATTTTTACTCCATTTATCGTGTTCCAATCATTCAGTTTTCAACCTTACTATTCGTATATCCCTATTTTATCATTTTATTATTTTCTTTCGTTGGAAAGCAAAAATCACAAATGAAGTTTGGATTTTTAATTGTGATTGCAATTGTTGGAATATTTAGTTTGGTCTCGAACCGTCAACATTATAAACTTATGTATAAGCAGGGTTTTGATGGGATAGCACAGAATATGTCGAATGATTTAAGAGAATATAAAGCGCTAAATACTAGTATTATACTTCAGGCTCCCAATTATGCCATGTTTAACTATTATTTTGAAAAAAATAATATGGACACTAACTATTTTAAGTCTTCGGCAAATATTGCATCAAGTAATCTGAGTGATTATTTGAGTAAGAATAAACCTGAGATTGTTTTATACGGCTGGGCTGATTATGAGACTTTGAGTAATTTGGCCTTGTTGAAGGACACTTATAAGTATGTTCTTAAAAGGGAGAATTTTTTTAATTCTGAGTATTTTGTCTTTTCAAATACTTTTAAGGAAGAAGCAATTGATAAAGATATTAGTTATTCACATAAGATTAATTCAATCGAGGAATTTGAAATACTTAATTCAGAGAAGCCAGGATTTAGCAAATCTCTGATAATAAATACCGATTCGTTGCAAATCACAAAGTATAGTGTATTTAATGTGGTTGCCAAAATAAGTAATTTTGAAGCAGGTTCTGATGCTCTTTTGGTTATGGATTTACAAGATAAAAAAGGTAAATCTATTTGGTGGACTTCTTCCAAACTGAGTGATTTTTACGTTTCTTTAAGTTCCGGGATTTTTGGAGTTTATCATTCAAGGAGAGTTTTAAATAACTATCCGATTTCAAAGGGTTCTATATTAAAAGCGTATATCTGGAAAAGAGATAAAAGTTTACTGGAAGTAGAAAGTATAGAGTTCTATATTTCGAATATCAAGCCTATTGAGTTTGGCCTTTATAACCCTCTAATTTCGAATTAGATTTATTTTTTGAATCCTTTTTTTTTATTTTTATGCATAATTAATTCATAGAAATATTAAATTTGTACTTAAAATAGTGTATTATGACTGACGAATCCATATTATGTTTAGAGGAAGCTGAAGAGGGAATGAAAAATTCCGTTGAGCATTTAAAAAAGGCATTTCAAAAAATCAGAGCAGGAAAAGCATCTCCTTCAATGTTAAGTGGTGTTTTAGTGGATTATTATGGTAGTATGACTCCCATTGAGCGTACTGCAAATATTAATACTCCTGATGCTAGAATGATAGTTGTTCAGCCATTCGATAAGAGCACTATTCACGAAATAGAAAAAGCAATTATGAATTCGGGTTTGGGCTTTAACCCAATGAATGAAGGAGATTTAATTAGAATTAATGTGCCAGTATTAACTGAAGACCGAAGGAAAGATTTAGTGAAGCAGGCAAAAGTAGAAGCGGAAGACACAAAAGTAGGTATTAGAAATACTCGTAGAAGTGCAAATGATGAAGCCAAAAGCCTTGAGAAAGAAGGAGTTTCTGAAGATGAAGTAAAACAATTACTGGATGAGATTCAGAAACTGACGGATAAGTATTCTAAAATTGTTGATGATTATTTTGAACTTAAAGAGAAAGATATTTTAACAGTATAATTAATTTTTGTCTTTTATTTCAGAGTTCCTCTTACTTTTCTTTTTCTTATTCTTTAAAATCTTCTTTACAAAATTATAACTGATACGGGCTATATTTGAAGTAGTTACAATTGTAGAATATGCAGATTGAAACATATGCTTACTTATGTTTTCAAATGTATAAGTCTCTCCTAAACCTTGTATCAACTCACTTAATTTCTTCTCTTTATTTTTTAGGTTTTCTTTAGCAAAGGTAATTTTTGCATCAAGCATTTCTGATGATTCAAAGGTTTCTTTTCTAACATTAGAATTAACATCAGCAAAAATAATATTGCCCAATGCCTTGCGTATTGGTTTAAAGATTA
>PKTD01000112.1 GCA_002869315.1 Marinilabiliales bacterium
AAGCTTCTGAAATTATTTGTTTACCATTCCACTTTCCATTATTTAGCATCAAGGCCCCTATTTTTATCATATCACGAGGGGTGAGTTTTAATCCTCCTGCAGCCTGAATTTCTCCGCTTCGAAATATTAACCACCAATCAAAGGATGTAATGCCTAAGGGTTCGAAGAGGTATTTTTCAGAAAATTTATCTAAACTCATTCCGGTTGCATTCTGAAGTATCTCGGCCAAAAGCTGAATATCTCCACCAGAATAATTAAATCTGGTTCCGGGAACAGCAAGCAATTCTCTCTTTAGGACATAGATATTGGGACCTTCCTCCCAAAACCACATTCCAATTTGATCATTCTCAACTGAACCCAGTGATTTACCCCATTCTTCCCATCTAAAACCGGAGGTCATTGTTAAAAGGTGTTCAATCGTCACATATTCTCTGTTGTTCTTATTCAGATATTGATAATCAGGCAGATAATCAAAAATTGACTGATTAATATCCTTTATAAAACCCTTATCGACTGCAATTCCGATGCATAGTGAAACAATACTCTTAGTATCGGAATGTATGCAATGTGGCATATCTTTATTCCACCTTACATATTTTCCAAAATGACCCGGAGCATCCCACTGGTACTGATGACCGCTGAAGTATTCTTCCAATACTAATTTGTCATCTTTATAAACCAACATTGAATGTATTTCACCATATTTTCCCTTATCAATTCGTCCAACGGCCTTGCTAATTATTTCATAATCCATGCTGACACCTGAAACAGTGCCGGTATTCAATCCATCATTTATGTCAACCGGCTGATTATATGGATATTCTGCAGAATAATTGCTATCACAGTTTGTTGTAATAAGGAGGATAAGAAGTAGTGATAAAAGTTTCATTTTAACTTTATTTTTTCAGTTTGTCTTTAGATTTTATTTATTTATTGATGTAACACAAAATGTAACATTATCACCATTCCAAATATCGCTTTCTGGCAATACATCTTCGTGAAAATTAATATTTGTAAATCCATGAGGAGATATCATTTCAGAAATATCATCATGAGAGAAGAAATGTGTCCAGAAACGATATACTTCGGTTCTGTTGTCTTCAGTTATTACATGCTGACTTAAAACAACTTTTTCCTTTTTGTAAAGGATAGATTCAGAAAGCGCAAGGTATGGAGTTGCTCGCCAAAAACCACCTTCAGACACTTCCCAACTTTTAGGACTGACTTTCTTATCCAAATCTTTATCGTTGAGAACATCGAATATAAAAAGACCTCCCGGCTTCAGTGCTTTTTTGATATTGGCTAGAAGTATATTACGTTCATCGGGATTTAGAACACCCAAATCAGTGTAAATTAAACTTACTAAATCAAAAGCATTTTCAGGCACATCCATTTCAAGGTAGTTTTGATGAAGATATTTAATGTCGAGGCCTTTTTTACCGGCTTCATTCTTAGCATAATCGATAGAATTTTTACTGAAGTCCACTCCGTATACTTTGTGACCTTCTTGTGCAAAATGTTCGGTATACAATCCAGGGCCACAGCCTAAGTCAAGGATATTCATTTATTTCTTTGTTGTTTGTGCTAATAGCCAATCAACCGTGCTTTTAATTGTTGAATGTTTTCTACTCCCAAGATCAATATCAGGATGTAGATGTATCTGCAATACCTGTTTTGAAATATATGGATCCGTCCACATAACTGCACTCCCTTTTTCATAGAGTTTCGGTCTTTGAGTGTGTTTTATTATTTCTTTAATTTTCATATAATTTAATTTTAATGTTCGCTTAACTTCGATTTCCTGATTCTCAATTCATTTAACTGGTTTTCAGTAATTTCGTATTTACTTTTACATTTTATATAGACTTTCGTTTGTCTGTCTATTCTGTTTTTTATAATCCTTGCCGCCTCGGTATCTGGTGAAGCATTAACAGCTGCTTCCAATTCACCTAAAATGGAGTAAAATGAGCAATAATTCAGAGTTTTCAACCTCAGATGCCGACTTGTGCACTTCTCACAATCACCATGATTGGGACAATCCAGATTAGGACAGGGGCAGATGTTTTTGTTATTTGTCATTAGTCACTAGTCATTAGTTAATTGTCAATAGTTATTATCATTCATTGTCCTCCGGAACTTTAGTGAAGGAGGACTTTGCCCTCCCTAATTTCAATGAAGGAGGAGTTATCATTCTTTGCAATCCGAAATTTTAATGAAGGATTGGTTGACGTCGTTATCGTTGTTATCATTGTTATCGTTGTTGTCGTAGTTGTCATTCATTGTCCTCCGGAACTTTAGTAGAGGAGGAGTTATCGTTGTTGTCGTAGTTGTCATTCCGAATCCCCAACCCAAACGTTTATTATAAAATACGAGTATTTGGGGTGAGTAATCTCCTTGGTCTCTATGATAATGGTCACTTGTCATTAGATATTTATCAATTATCAACTATCAATTATTCATTTTCAATTATTATCACAACATTCCCCTTTTTACGCCCAGTTTCAACATAGGCATGTGCCTTTTGTATTTCATCTAAACAATATGTCCT
>PKTD01000159.1 GCA_002869315.1 Marinilabiliales bacterium
ATTTTTTTTTGTTATCGTTAATAATTAAACAACCTGACAAAAGTATAAAATCAATTGCATAATATGCCTTATTAACAAAATTTATAATGGTTATAAAAAAAGCACAGGCTGCTTTTAAAGAGTGGAGATTAGTTCCTGCGCCTATCAGGGGAGAAATTGTTCGTCAGATCGGACTTGCTCTTCGTGATAAGAAAGAAGCTTTGGGAGCTCTTGTGACTCTAGAGATGGGTAAAATATACCAGGAAGGCCTTGGCGAGGTTCAGGAAATGATTGATATCTGTGATTTTGCAGTAGGTCAATCTAGGCTGATCAATGGTGTAAACCTTCAATCTGAAAGACCTGAGCATCGTCTTTCTGAACAATATCATCCGCTTGGAGTAGTAGGGATAGTAACATCCTATAATTTCCCTGTTGCAGTATTGGCGTGGAATACAGCATTGGCTGCAATAGCAGGAGATGTTGTGGTTTGGAAACCATCATCGAAAACTCCATTAACTGCATTGGCAACCCAAAAAATTATTAAAGATGTTTTAATTGCCAATAAGGTTCCTGAGGGTGTATTTAACTTGGTTGTTGCCAAGTCTTCAGTTATGGGAGATAACTTCCTTGCAGATAATCGTATACCATTATTATCAGTTACCGGTTCAACTGCCGTTGGAAAACGAGTAGGTGGTATAGTTGGAAAGCGTTTAGGTAAAACCATTCTGGAATTAGGAGGTAATAATGCAGTGATTATTAGCCCAAAGGCTGATATTCAAATGGCTATTATGTCCACTGTTTTCGGAACCGTAGGTACTGCAGGACAGAGATGTACTACAACACGCAGGGTAATTATCCACGAGGATATCTATGAGGAAGTGAAAACAAAATTTGTTTCTGCTTATGAAAAGATAGTACCTAAAATTGGAAATCCTCTAAACGAAGATTACCTTGTTGGACCTTTAATTGATAATGGATCCGTTGAATTGTTTAAAAACGCAGTAGAAAGTGTAGAAAAAGAAGGCGGTAAGATATTGTTTGGAGGTGAAGTTCTGAATGGTGAAGGATACGAATCAGGAAATTATGTTGTTCCATGCATTGCTGAAGCAGAAAATCATTTTGAAATTGTTCAGGAAGAAACTTTCGCACCTATAGTTTATTTGTTAAAATATAAAGGTGATATAACAAATGCCATTGAAATTCAAAATGATGTTCCTCAGGGACTTTCATCAGCATGCTTTACTTTAGATGTTAGAGAAGCCGAGACATTCCTTTCTTTGGCTGGTTCTGATTGTGGAATTGCTAATGTAAATCTAGGTACTTCAGGAGCTGAAATTGGCGGAGCCTTTGGTGGTGAAAAAGATACCGGTGGTGGGCGCGAATCAGGTTCAGATGCCTGGAAAATATATATGCGTCGTCAAACTAATACAATTAATTATGGTGCTGAATTGCCTTTGGCCCAAGGAATTAAGTTTGACATTTAATCATATTTTAAATCGTATACAAAGTATTGTATTCATTACTTTGTATACGATTTATTTAATTGCTTAACCTAACTCAACTAAATAATTATACTTTTGTGATAATTTATAACTATGAAATATTTATTCTTAACAATTTTGGCATCTGCAATTTTATTTTTATCATGTAATAATCAGAATGCCAATAGAATGGACGCCAAAAGCAAGGAGTCTAAAACCCAGGATAGTGCGCAAATTATTAATAATGAAGGTCAATATTCAGTTCAAGTAGATTTAGAAATGACCTTGAGTGAAGTTGCTAAACAGAATTCTATAAGTTTAAACTATCTCAAAAGCCAATTGGGCATCCCTGCCAGTTTGAAACATGATTATCAGTTAAAAACTATTAGCAAGAATTTTAAATTTACAGAAGATGATATTGTAAGGATAATTAATCAATATCACAGTAAAAGTGTTGGAGTTAAAACAAATTAAATTATTAAAATATTAATACTATGAAAAGAGTTATTTCACTAATACTTACTATGCTTGTCGTTCTGAGCATTAATGTAAGTGCACAGGAAGATGGGAAAAAGGATAATAAAGGCTATGTTTTTACCGAGGAAATTGAAATTCCTCATACAGCAGTCCGTAATCAATACCGGTCAGGAACATGTTGGAGTTTTTCAGGTTTGGCATTCGTTGAAGCGGAACTATTGAGAGAAACTGGAAAATTATTTGATCTGTCTGAGATGTTTTGTGTATATCATACGTATTCTGATAAAGCTGATAAATATGTTAGAACAGCAGGAAATTTAAACTTCGGTGCAGGTGCAGAATTTACTGATGTTTTTAGAGTAATTAATAACTATGGTATCGTTCCTGAAGGGGTTTATTCCGGACTGGAATACGGAACAGAAATGCATACTCATGGTGAACTTGATGTGCTTCTCAAATCATATGTGGATGCAATTTTAAAAAATAAAAACAGGAAATTGACTCCTGTTTGGCATGAAGGATTTGATAAGGTATTAGGGACTTATTTGGGCGAACTTCCTGAAACATTCACCTATGAAGGAGTAGAATATACACCTGCTTCCTTCCG
>PKTD01000098.1 GCA_002869315.1 Marinilabiliales bacterium
ATAGACAATGCAGAGTCGAGCAAAGCATTGGCATTTATTGAGCGTTTAGCCCAGGTTTCCAGTCGGGCTTGTTCACATAACTCCAATATCTTAGGTTCCGAATATAATTTTAAAAGTTTATCCAGTTTTTCTACTTCATAAGTAAGATAGGATGATTGTATATACTTAGCCTTTAGTAAATTATCATAAGCCAAATCGATATAAGATTTGTCCAGTAATATTTCTCCTTTTTGCAAATACTCCAAAAATACAGAGTATGCTAATTCATCAAAATTGGCTTTATCTTTAATAAAATAATAATTATCTTTCCGATACATATCAGATTCAGCAAGCAACTCCTCTGCATCTGAAAGATAGTTATTGTCAATTTTTTGAGAGATTAAATTCAATTTTTCCCTGTAAATTTCATTCCTGACAGTTTTTTGCAATTGAATAAGCAGACTATCTCTCTTTAGATTTTTCTCTTCTGCTATATTAAAGCAGTTTACAATAATCTCATCGCTTTTTTCAAACTGCTTATTATCAGCCAAAGCAATGGCTTTCTTTTTTTGTGCATCAATATATATCAAGAATGGGGTTACGGCTATTCCTGATTCTTCAAACAGTTTACTATTCTCTTCATATACTTTTTCAGCCTGGCGATAATAGTTTTCGGCAAATCTCATATTACCACTTGCAACTGCTTTTGTGGATACCTTTAAAAAGGACTCTATCATGCCATTTAATGTAGCAGCCATATTAACTGTATAGGATTGCGATTTTTTCAATTCGAAGTAATCCTCTAGCTTACGGGCATTTTTTAGCATACTCAATGCCATATTGTTTTTCGACAGATCGAAATATTTTTTTCCCAATGCAACAAAACCATCATAGAGTTGATTTGGAACATTTATATTTTCCCCATAACTGAGGGCATCATAATAATAATACACTCTGTTAATTAACTCTAAATCAGAAGCATGAAACTCAGTAAGTATACGAAAGGATGTTGCTTTAAAAGGTTGCTCCTCCAATGACTCTTTGTAGTAGGATTCAGATAAATGCATTAATGAATTGATATAGTTTTGTTTGTCTGCAAGAAAACCTTTTTTTAAATCTCTGCTGAACTTCTGATCGGCCAAAGTTTCCCACCTCTTCTCATATCTTTTAAATGCTGCATACTTCATTTTAAAATTTTCAGGATCGTTGTTCTCAATATCAAGGCACGACATAAGCCCTATATCATTAATATAAGACTCTACCCTATTACTTTCCTGCAAAAGCAAAAACACTTCGGATGCTTGTAATTTATTTTGGGAAGATAAGTTTTTATGACGTTTATTAACGATACTTAATAATTCATTGAAACCATAGTAATAGTTTATCTTTTCAACAGTTTCATCCAGTTTATTGTAATCACTTTTTTCAAAAGAAATATTATTAATATTTACAATAAAATTCGTGTTTGCCAATGAAAATATTCGCTTTTTAGTTTCTAAAACAATGTTCTCTGCTTTACTGCTAATTATTATATTTTCATTATATATTTCATAATCATCTTTTAAAACAACAATATTTATAGAATAATTGGATGGTAAAAGTTTAGAACGTAAATCAAAACTACGATAAGAATAATCACCTTTTATTTTTTTTACGTCAGGAAGGATATGAAGTTTTATGTTACCATTTGTTGTTGTAGAGGCTTCTATTAAGAAATCACAATTATAATCTACTTCCACTTGCTTAAGGTCTTTATTATTTCCGAGTGCAAGAACCGACAGCACCTTTCTTGTGTAAGAATACTTATCTGTATAATTATAACTTACTGAAATACTACTATTTATATTATTTTGAGCCCATACAGTATCCGGACAAAAAGCAATAAACCAAATTATAATTACAACAAATTTCCTCACCCCAAAAGTTTCAGCAAATTTATCAATATTTGGCGGAGCTAGTTTATAATTTTCCGGATTTATTTTAGGCACTTATTGTATGTCTTTATTCATATTTTCTATTTAAAGGTATATGTTACCCCCACAGAAGCATAATTAAACATTGCAAAATTATAAACCTCATCATTATCTGCACCACCTTCCAGTAAGCGGTATCCTGCCAGTATATCCAATCTGTTGGATAACTTATAGGATGCTGCAATTAAAATGTCTTCTGCCCTACCCTGAGGTGCGGCTAAGGCATCACCTTCAAACAAAATGCTAAACTTTTCATCTAAATACCACAGTAGTCTGAAATTAATTATTGGAACAAATCCCACATTAGTTTTCTCAGATTCTAAACCATTTGAAGACAAAGCAATTTTAGCATCTCTTATTTTAGCTGTAAAACCTAATCCAAAACTTATCTTCGGTCGATCAACTATTTTATAACGATAAGTCAGCCTATAAGAATTGAACATATAAGTTCCTTGAATTTTTGTCTTTGCAGGAAATGTAACTCCTTCAAAAAAAATATCATTTGCTAACATACCCTCTGATTTAGTTAATAATGGAGCATATAATACCATTATTGTATGTCGGGACTTAATAGTATAACTGGATCTCA
>PKTD01000080.1 GCA_002869315.1 Marinilabiliales bacterium
CCTATGGACGAACTCTATGTTCGGAGGAATGCCAGCCTGGCAAATTTCTGTTAGTTATGGTGGCAATATGATGCGCTATATTGACAAAATAATTACACTTGGATTACCTTACCCTGCCGATTATGTGTTTTTATACTTTTTAGGTTTCTTCGTTTTATTATTAGTAATGCGTATTAATCCTTGGGTAAGTCTTGCAGGGGCAATAGCCTTTGCTATGAGTTCCTACTTCTTTATTATTTTAGGGGCAGGACATACTTCAAAAGCCCATGCCATAGGATATATGGCTCCAGTTTTAGCAGGAATAATACTCGCATTTCGCGGGAAATATTTATGGGGTGGTATACTAACCGCTATTGCTCTGGCATTGGAGATTTATTCGGGCCATCTACAAATAACTTATTATTTGCTGATATTAGTAATTATTTACGGTATTTACCAATTAGTTAAGATGTTTCAAACAAAGTAATATCAACACTTTTTAAAAGCAGCAGGAATATTAATCGGGGCAGCATTATTAGCCATATTAACACATTCAACAAATTTATGGGCAACCTACGAATATGGTAAAGATACCATGAGAGGCAAGCCTGAATTAACCAATGAACAACATCTTAAATCCTCCGGCCTCGACAAAGATTATATTACAGCCTGGAGTTATGGTGTTGGAGAAACATGGTCATTAATTATCCCTAATGTTAAAGGAGGAGCCTCAGGCATTATTGGAAACACAAGCGAACTGGAAAATGCCGATCCAAATTATCGTCAGGCAATTGCACAGCAAGGAAGCTCCTATTGGGGAGATCAACCAGGAACATCAGGGCCTGTTTATGTAGGAGTATTAGTGGCCTTCCTTTTTATACTCGGACTTTTCATAGTGAATAGTAAATTGAAATGGGCACTATTGGCGGCTACAATTCTTTCAATTATGTTGGGATGGGGTAAAAATTTCATGCCTTTAACTGATATTTTTATCGACTATTTCCCTGCATACGCAAAATTCAGGGCAGTATCAATGATATTGGTCATTGCTGAATTAACTATACCAATACTTGCATTTATGGCTCTTCATAAGATTTTTACAAAGAAAGAGGAAGTTAAAAAGCATATAAAAGCATTTTATTATACATTGGGAATAATGGCAGGTATTATGATTTTATTTTATCTAATGCCATCAAGTTTCTTTAGTTTCACATCCTCCTACGAAGATGCACAGTTCAGCCAGATGATGCGTGGAGAAAATGCGGCACAAATTACTGCCTTCATTGCGAACCTGGAGGAAGTTCGAATTGCCATATTCAAAAATGATGTCATTAGAAGCCTGTTCTTCCTTCTTGCGGGAACTGGGTTTATTTATTTGTTTTTGATCAATAAATTGAATAATACAATCTTTATTACATTAATCAGTTTGCTCATATTAATCGATATGTTTGGAATTAATAAGCGTTATCTGAATAATGAAAAAGCGGGTAATAAATATGAGCAATGGGAAAGTAAAAGAGTTGCTGAAAAACCTTTTACACCAACAAATGCTGATAGGATAATAATGCAGGATCCTGATGAAAATTACAGGGTACTCGACTTAACAAAAAGTACTTTTAATGATGCCAGTACATCATATTTCCATATGTCGATTGGAGGTTATCACGGTGCAAAACTCCAAAGATACCAGGATTTAATAGAGCACAATATTAGTCCGGAAATGAATAATATAATAAGTGCTTTACAAAGCGGACAGGGATATGATCAGATAACTCAAACCCTGGCCAAGCAACAAGTACTTAATATGTTAAATACCAGATATATAACTTACAACCCAGAGGCGTCTCCTCTTATTAATTCAGCAGCCTATGGAAATGCATGGATGGTTAAAAAACATGTTTTCGTGGAAAATGCTGATGCAGAAATTGCTGCCTTAAATGATAATAATCTTAAAGAAACAGCAATTATAGATAAAAGGTTTAAAGATGATATAAATGAAAACTACTCTTTTGATTCGACTGCTAATATAAAACTCACTTCTTACCAGCCAAACAAACTTGTATATGAGTTTAACGCATCCTCAAATCAATTAGTTGTATTTTCTGAAATATTCTACAGCAAAGGTTGGAAAGCATTTGTTGATGGAGAAGAAAGTCCTGTTTTCAGAGCCAATTATGTATTAAGGGCTATGAGTATCCCTGAGGGAAGTCATACTATAGAATTTAAATTTGAACCTACCGTATGGGTAGTGGGCGAAAAGGTTTCCTTTGCTTCCTCATCCATACTTATTTTATTATTGCTATTTGCCTTATACAGAGAGTTTAAGGCTTCTCGTCAAAAGCAGGCAGAGGAATAAATGAAACGTGTTTTAATAATAACATATTATTGGCCTCCCACTGGCGGTGGAGGAGTGCAACGATGGCTGAAATTTGTAAAATATTTCAGGAATTTTGGTGTAGAACCTATTATTTTTACACCCGAAAATCCTGAGCGCCCAAGCACTGACGATTCATTACTTGATGAGATTCCTAACAATATTAAAATTATAACAAACAATATTTGGGAACCTTATTCTTTCTATAAACAGTTTACTGGAAGAAAAAAATCAGATAAAATACAAACCGCATTTCTGAATGAAAAAAAAGTAAAGAGCAGCCTGCTGGAAAATATTGCGATTTGGATAAGAGGTAATATTTTTATTCCAGATGCAAGGAAATTCTGGATCAAACCTTCTGTGAAACTACTGTCTGATTATTTAAATATTAATGATGTTGACGCTATAATTTCAACTGGGCCGCCACATTCTGCTCATTTAATAGCATATCATTTAAAACAAAATACAAATATCCCATGGCTGGCAGATTTTCGCGATCCATGGACAAATATTGACTATTACAGAGACCTCAAACTAGGCAAAAGAGCCGATAAGAAACATCACCATCTTGAGAAGCTAGTTCTTCAAAAAGCAGATAGTGTGAGTGTTATTAGCCCCGGAATGCAAAAGGAGTTTAAATCAATAGTAGATAGAAAATACCACATAATTCAAAATGGTTATGATACCGAAGATATCATAGATCATAAAATTACTGAAACTAATGACTTTGTTTTATCTCATATAGGTTCTATGAGTAAAACCAGAACCCCATATTGTTTATTGGAAGTTTTAAGTGAAATTATAAAGGAGAACGAATCATTCGAGAAGAAACTAATTATCAAAAATGTTGGCAAGATCGACACGCATGCTCTGGAAAGTTTTAAGAAAAACGGTCTTACCAACAAACTTGAATTAGTCGACTACCTCCCTCATAATGAAGTTATTGCAGAACAGCAGTCGGCAAGCATGCTATTACTATTGGTAAATGACACACCCAACGCTAAATTAATTTTAACCGGTAAAATATTCGAATACCTTGCTTCAAAGAGGCCGATAATTTGCGTTGCACCGGAAGATGGAGATGCAGCCAAAGTAATTTCTGAGTGTAATGCAGGCAAAACTTTTGGCTTCAATGAAAAGAAAAAGCTGAAAAAATACATATTGGAAAGTTTCGAAAATTTCGAGTCAGGGAATTTGGTGGCCAATAGTAAAAATACTGAACAATACAGCAGAGAACATTTAACAAAAAAAATGTCGGATGTAATAAAAGAAATTTCTGCTAATGACCGTTAGCTGAAAGTATTCTGTTTACGAAATTAGTTATATCATAGTCTTCTTCATTAAAAACCCTGTATAACTCTTTCATCATTAATTTTTTGGTTTTTATATGGCGTTTTTTAGCAATTTCTTCTATGAAGATATTTGCTGCAATTTTACCTTCAAGGGTTACTTTTTCCGAAATATCCGCCGTGAAAAATCCTTTTCCAATTAAAAGTCCCAGAGTACGGTTCCGACTTAAATCATTGAGTGCGGTAAGACTAAAATCGCCAAAACCACAGTAATTAAACATGGTTTCCTCTTTACCTCCAAATCTCGACATGAGATATTTCATCTCATTAATCGACTTGGTAAGAACCATCGACCTTAGGTTAGGAGAATCATAATGAGCATCAACAATACCAACAATTATTGCATATATATTTTTAAGAATACTTGCTAGTTCAACTCCCACAACATCAGTACTAAAATCCAGATATATGTAAGTATCTTTAAAGAGATCCTCAAAAACTGAGAAGTTCTTGTCGCGCTTGGCAACTACAGTCATTCCTGTAGGCATATTATTGATAATCTCTCTTGCAAATGAGGGTCCCTTAATACTAAAAATCTGATTTGGAACTATCTTTGAAAGACCCAATGGAATTGTTTTATGATCAGGTCCGAAACCTTTTGCCAGATTTACAATTAAAGAACTGGAATTTATTAATGCTTTATGACGTTCAATATATCCCACAACTATATTGGAAGGAATTCCAATAAAAATTATATCTGCATCCGACAAAACACTCTTATCCATAGTGGCTGTCAGAGATTTATGAAGTTTTATCTGTGGGAAATACTTAGCATTTACGTGATTTTCATTTATTGAGTCAACAACATCTTCCTCAACAGAAAGCAATACAACATTAAACTTATCTTTCATGCTCAGAACATTTCCAATGGATGTGGAAATCGCTCCGCTGCCAATAAATACAATATTTAGATTATCTGAACTTTCCATAGAATTCAAGCGGCAAATTTAAACAATTAAGTTTAGCTTTTAGTTATGAGTTGTTTCTGGAACCAAATCTTCTTAAAATTTCGACTATGCGACCATTTAAATCATCAGATATTTTAAGCATGAAAACAGGAACTATAAATACAATTGATATCAGCAAACTTCTTATTATAATGTCGATTACAAAATTAGACATTGCCGGAAGTAGCGTGGATATATAGTATGTTGCAACACCAATAATTATCAGATATAAAAATTTAATATTAAAAGGCTGTAGTTTAAACTTTCTATAAAGAAACAGATATTTTACCAGATTGAAAATAAATTTAGAGATTAGTGAGGCTATTGCTGCTCCTACAATACCATATATTGGTATCAACATCAAATTGGTTATTATCAATAATATAGCAAAGCCTATAAGGAAATAAGATAAGTATTTATAATATCTGGAATTAACAATTATATGCGGGCTAACTCCTACACTAATATCCAATAAGTTGGCCAAACCAATATATAGAATAACCATTTTTCCCGGAAGGTATTCATCTTTAATGAGAGAGAAAATATTATCAATGTTTCCCCAAATACCAACAAACAAAAGAACTCCTAAGACACTCAAGGTAATACTACTTTTTTTGTAAATATCATCGATGGTTGTTATATCATCCCTTTTCCATGCATCAGCAATTACTACAGAACTTATTTTCCCCATGGTCCTGAGTGGAATGAGAATTAAAGTTCCAAAAAAGAATGTTATAGTATAAATACCTGCCCAACTGAGGTCCATCATTCTTTCAACCATTATCACATCGATATTTAGCACTAAAACGCCAGAGAAACTTGCCAGAATACCATAAAACCCAACTGTAAGCATTTCACGTGACATCTTTTTATCGATGAAACCTAATTCTGGTTTAAGAAATAACTGCTTATTATAAATAAGTGACAGAAAAAGTAATATTGTTGGAGTAATTATTGCCAGGCAGTAAAGTATTACTGTGGTTTTAAAGTCAATTAACTCAAAATAAAACAGGCCTATTGCCAATAAAATAAAAACCCTTTGAATTACTTCTTTATAGATGATTCCTTTTACTGCATTATATAAAACCCTGTAATATGTGTCGAAAACCGTAAAAAGTAATGAGAAAATAATAAGAGGTACTACATAATAGTAATATTGGTTGAAAAGGTCAGACTCATCGGCATTTGTTAAAATATAAGATTTAAAGATCAAATAAATTGCAAGAGACAATATCATTCCTACGGTTGATACTAATAATGCTAAACCCAGATAACCATGATGTTTATTGTCGTAATATCTGAAATATGGAAATAATTTTACTGTAACTGTATTGATACCAAGACCAGCAAACTGTGAAAAGAGCACTGCGTATGATACTAGTATTCTAAGCAATCCTACCTCTTCAGTATTAAAAATTCTGGGATATAAAATTCCTATGGTTATGAAACCAAGAACAACACCAATATAGGAGTATATGGTCCCTGAGATAGATTGTTTTTTTATAATGCCCAAATTATTTTCTATTTATTATTAATTTCAAAAATAGCGAAAAGCCAATAATCCTTCTTTGGTGAAATAATTACATTTAAAGTATCTATTGCTGTTGTAATTGGATTGAACTTATATTTATTTTCAAATTCATTCTCACACTTAGGGCATGTTGTATTCCTTTTCGCTTTTTCAACCCAAAAATAAGGAATCCATGAATTGGCTGGTGTTAATTTTTTTTTCAAATTAAGCAATAGGGGGTTATAATATCTTACTTTTTTTCCAAAAGTAAAGGAATCTAATAATTTATAATTGGGGAATAACGATTTTAACTTTTTTATATTAAAACTTCGAAGGTGGTTCGGACTGTTGTAAATATAATTGCATTTTGGACATTTAATCAACAGTTTATCCGGATTCTCAGCATTGGGAACTGTAATAAATATATATTTCTTAGACAATCTTTTGATTTCTTCAATAGTACCAACTAACACCTCATCTGGAAGATGTTCTAGTAACTCACTTGAAAAAACCATATCAAAACTTTTATCTTCAAGTGGTATATTATCAGCACTGGAATTTATTTTATTCGTCTCCACAAAACTTAAAGCCTCTTCACTTCTGTCAACTGCTGTAACATCATAATTCTTCCCTAAAACATTTGTAATAATCCCATTACCACAGCCAACATCAAGTATTGAGTTTACATCATCAGGGATTGAAGAAATTACTTTTTCTACTTTTGGTTTTAAGGCTTCATATTTAAAGGATGCCCAATCGAATTTCTCGTAGAATATTTTATTATCCATATTATTTATATAGTGATTTCAACACCTTTGAATCCAATTCCCAATTATAATTATTCAGAACTAAATCCTGACTTTTGGCTACAAACTCCTGACTAAAATATTCGGTGTTTTGTATTAATTTTTCCAGATTACTAGCAAAATTTTCCGGACTATCAAATTCAAAAACTTCACCGCTATTAGTTTCTTCGACTATCCTCTTTAGTGGGTCACAATTAGAAACTAACATAGGTTTTCCGGCATACATATACTGGAAAATTTTATGTGGTATAGTTGAGTCGGTATGATCACTTTTTATGTGTGGAATCAAACAAACATTGCTTTTTCCGAAATAAGTCTGCATCTCTTCATATTTTTTCCAGCCCTCAAAATGTACTGTATCTGATACACCTTCTTCTTCTGCAATTCGCTTTAAATCCTGCACATAAGAGCCAGCACCTAATATCCATAACCTTAGTTTCTTATCTGTATTTTTCACATATTTCAATCCCCTAATTACCGTTTGAAGGCCTCTGTGTTTATTTATTCCTCCCGCATAAAGAATTGAAATATAATTATTATCAGGTTTAGATTCAGGAACCTTAAAATCATTGATATTTAATGTATTAGACACTAGCTTAATTTTATCACTTTCAATTCCCAGTGAAGACAACCTTTCTTTGGCTTCTTCAACCACAACAATAACATTGTCAGCAAGTTTACAATACTTTAACTCATAAGCTTCCCATTGTTTATTGTTAGATAAAATTTTTCCTAAGAAGGATTGGGTATGGGTTGCAACTCTTAATAAAGCAGGCCAGTTTTCATGTAGATCGAGAACAAATTTAAGGTCATATTTTTTAGCCATTTCGTAAGATGGTTGAGCCATTGGTAAATCATGAGCATGAATTGCATCAAACTTTTCCTTCTTCAATATTTCATTTAAAAACTGTCGCCAAAAATTAAAATAGAACGGGAATTTTAAGGCCCCAACACTAGTTTTATGTAATAGTTTAGAAATGGGTTTTCTGTGTATACTATAATTATCAATAATCTCGAAAGCAGACTTACCGACAAATGTTAAACAGGCAATATGTACCTCATTTCCAGCGCTGATTAGAGTCTGGATTTCGTTTTCCACTCTTATATCCGGTGGAAACTCATGGTCGAGTACCATTAAAATTTTCATCACTTACAAATGGATTTGTAGACAATTTCTGCTATTCGATCAGCAGCCTTACCATCCCATAGTTCAGGAATCTTACCATGCTTAATTTTTCCAGATAAAACTTCTTTTGCAGCTTTCACAACCTTTGGTAAATCAGTACCTATCATATGATTTGTACCTAATTCACTGGTGACAGGTCTTTCTGTATTATCTCTAACGGTTATACACTGAACTCCTAAAAAAGTTGTTTCTTCTTGTATACCACCACTATCGGTAATAACTAACTGCGCGTTTTTTGTAAGATTTAAAAAATCGATATAGCCTTGTGGTTCGAGTAATAATACTTCAGGATTAATCATACTCAGGAGTCCAAAACTTTCCATATTGTTTTTGGTCCTGGGATGTATAGGAAATACCAGTTTACTTAATTCGGCTAATTGATTTATTGCTGTAACAAGTTCTTCCAGTTCTTCTTTAGTGTCAACATTTGAGGGTCGGTGAAAGGTCGATAGAATATATTTATTCCTTTCCAGACTCAATTTATGTAATATATCAGACCTATCAATATAAGGCATAAAATGTACTAGACTATCAAACATAACATTACATGTAAAAAACACCTTTTTCTTATTAACACCTTCATTTTCTAGGTTTTCCAAACCACTTTTTTATGTAACAAAAAGATAATCTGAAATCTCATCTGTCAATACACGATTTATTTCCTCTGGCATTTTTCTGTCGAAACTTCTTAAACCAGATTCCACATGGGCTACCGGAATATGCATTTTTGCCGCAACCAAACTAGCTGCAATAGTAGAATTTACATCGCCGGGAACAATAACCAAATCAGGTTTTTCATCAATTAATATTTTTTCAAACTCCACCATTATTCTGGCGGTTTGAACAGCATGACTACCACCACCTAATCCAAGAAAATAATCAGGCTTAGGCATTTTTAACTCATCAAAAAATATTTTTGACATCTTATCATCAAAATGCTGTCCGGTATGACAGATGATATGTTTTATACTATCCTTATATTTCTCAAAAGCACGATGAACAGGTGCAATTTTTATGAAATTTGGTCTGGCTCCAACTACAGATATTATTTTTTTCAATTCTAAATTTTTAGGCAAAAGTATTAAAAGCCTATGAACTATCAGATATAATTTTTAATTTAGCGCTAATAACTAAAAACTCACACATGAAAAAAATTATCGCCCTAATTTTCCTTTGCAGTTTTAGCCTTATAAGTTATAGCCAAAGTTCATTACAAGATAGTTTACAACTTTATTATTTGTTTGACGGAAATGCAAATGACTTAAGTGGAAACGAACATAATGGAAGCGTTTATGGAGCAACTTTAACAGAAAACAGATTTGGACAGGAGAATTCCGCCTATGAGTTTGATGGATATAATGATTATATAAATTCTTATTCCACTTTCGATTATAGAGAACGAAGTATATCACTCTGGGTTAAACCATTTGACATTAGTGGATATCAGCCGTACAATCATGTTGCAATTACACAGGATGACTACCGCCTCTCCTACGGTTGTATGAGAGTGGATTTCGAAAATGATAATATTAAACTCTGGTCAGGTGGGGCAAACAATTTATATATAGATGATGCTGATAAAATGCTTGACAAATGGTCGCATATTGTAATGACAAGAAATTCTGATGAAATACGATATTATGTAAATGCTGCCCTGGTTAAAACAGATTTACCCAACAATATAGCAAGTACTTTTGAACCTGACAGCAATTTAATTATTGGTGCTGGCAGGTCAACTTATAAACAATTTTTTAGGGGAAAAATAGATGATATCAGGATTTACAATAGAGTATTGACAGAAGATGAAATAACAAGGTTATTTATTTATGATATTCAAGTGGGAGTTGTAGAAACTGAAAACAATCCTCTAACCATTTATCCAAATCCAACAACTAATACAATAATGATTTCAATAAATAATGAGATAAACAATTTCTCAGTTGAAATAATAAATACCACAGGTAAAAAATTATTATCAGGAAAGAATAATAAGACAATTGACGTTTCAGGTTTAAATAATGGGCTTTACTTTATAAAATTAATTAATGTAGATACCCAAGAAAGTAAAGTGTCGAAATTCATTAAAAACTAATTCTTTTTATCTAATTCCGACTGCATTTTTGATGTTCTTATACTCACATTCAACTCATATCCAATAAGTATGATAATGGAGTTGTAGTAAAGCCATACCAGCAATATTATCAAAGATCCTATGGAGCCATATATGAGGTTATAACGGGAAAAATTCTCAAAGTACATTTTTAGCAATAGTCCGCCTACAACAAACAATGATGTTGCAAGTATGGAACCTGCAGAAAAGAACCTATACCTGACCTCCTTTTCCTTGCTTTGTCCATAAAAATACAAGATTGAAATACTTAATAATAAATTAATGATAATTATCAGCCACTGCAATACCTGTAATGCCACAACAGTTAAACTTCCACTAATTATATCAATATTTTTAAGGATGACTATTGTTTGTTTTCCAAAAGTTAAAAGCACCATTGATATTATTATCAAAACAGCGAGGGAAGACATTAAGAAAAATGCCCTGATTTTTTGTTTCCACCATGGCCAAATCTCTACATCAAAATAACTGTGATTAAAACTTTCCAATACAGCATCCACCCCATTGGTGGCAAAATATAAAGTTGTAAAAAAGACTATGGACAGCAAACTACCTGATGGCCGGCTTACCACCTCAACAATAGTGCTTTCAGCAAGCTTATATATTTCAGAAGGCACTAAATCACTCATTAAATCTAGTAGATTATCCTGAATATTTACATCAATAACAAAAGGGATAAGTGTGAATAAAAACAATATAAAAGGGATAAGCGCCAGGAAAAAATTGAAAGCAATAGCAGCAGCACGATAAGTTAAAACTCCTTTGAAAAGTCCTCTGAAAAAGAATACTAGCACATCATATAGTGGCATCCCATCAAAACCAGGTAAGACTATAAAACTCAGTCTTCTCCTGATGGAAAAAAAAACTCCTTCAGCAATTATATTCAACTTATTTATCGCTTTTTTCAAACTTTATGAATTAAAATTAGCCTTCAAACTTAGGTCGAGGCTTTTAATTTGATGAGTAAGAGCTCCAACCGAAATAAAGTCTACTCCTGTTTCTGCATAATCCCTAATTGAATCCAGTGTAATACCACCAGACGCTTCTGTTTCGTATTTACCATTAATTATTTTCAGTGCTTTCCTCAACTCATCAGGAGTAAAATTATCCAGCATTATCCTGTGAATACCACCAATATTCAAGGCTTCATCCAACTCCTCAAAATTTCTAACTTCCAACTCAATTTTCAATTCTTTGGAATTATCTTTCAAATAATTATGGGTTGCATTAATTGCCTTTTCAATACCTCCGGCAAAGTCCACATGATTATCTTTTATCATAATCATATCATAAAGACCGAATCGATGATTATAGCCACCTCCTGTTTTAACAGCCATTTTTTCAACCAGTCGGTTTACCGGAGTTGTTTTTCTGGTATCGAGTAATTTGGTGTGCAATCCTTCAATTTTTCCTACTACTTCATTGGTAAAACTTGCAATTCCACTCATCCTCTGCACAAAATTCAATGCAGTGCGCTCGGCAGATAATATAGATTGAGAACGACCCTTAACGACCATAACTTTGTCGCCAAAAGTAATTTTACTACCATCCTGCATCAGAATATCAACATCCAATTCAGCGTCAACCTGATTAAAAACTTCTTTTGCTACATTCATGCCCGACAAAACTCCATCTTGTTTTGCATACATAATTGCCTCTCCTGAAGCTTCATAAGGCACTGTGGCTAATGATGTATGATCGCCATCGCCCAAATCTTCGGCTAATGCCAAGGCAACCAATTCCTTAATAGTCATATTCAATTTTTAATTTCCAAAACTAACAAATTTGTGATAATTAATTGAAAAATTAAAAGATGGCTTAGTATAATTATATTATTTTTGAAGTGGTTCAAGATTTAAGTTAAGATGATAAAAGTGGTAAAATTTCTTCCGGTATTTTTGATAATAATCTTTTTGTACTCCTGTGACGAAGAGCAAAAGCCTACAGAAACTAAAAAATTCAAGAAAGAATTGAACAATTTCAATCAAAAAATGAACGAAGTTGATAAATCAATGGAGGTGATGGATGAAATGCAAAAAGAAATTGAAAAGGTTGATGAAGATCTGGCCAAAGGAAATATTACTGAAGACGATGCAGAAAAACTGAAAGAAATAATTAATAATCAATATTTGGGTGTTTTAAGTCGTTCTACTAACTCAAATCCTGCTAGAAGTTTGCCCCAGTGGGCATTAGAATTAGGTCTTACAGAACCTGTAGGCCTTGTTGTTGACAGAGCATTATCGCAGAGCACATCGGAGAACAATCCTGAAGAAGGTTATAATTCTGTAATCCTGTTTTACAAGGCGAATTATGATATTGCTATGGAACAGGCTGATATTATTGCTAAAAAAGCAGGCATACCTATGACTGATGATTATGTAATGGCCCGTAAAATGGAGAAAGAAATAGGAGAAGTGATTTTAAAAGGAGTTGCCTATATGAACTTTGAACTTGGCTCCGACAATCTACCTCCATATACAATTGCCATCACAGTTGATGAACAAGGCGTGCTGGCAATTAGTGCAAATGACACAAATAAAATGGCAGAACAATTCGAAAACTAAAAAATACTAATTATGAATATTGTGCTAACCGGAGCAGGTAAAGGAATTGGTTTCGAAATTGCTAAACAATTTTGTGAAAAAGGGCATAGAGTAGTAGCTATTTCTAGAAATATTAGCAGACTCACAGAACTAAACAACAAAAATTTATTAGCAGTTTCTTTTGATCTTACAGAGGGAAACTATCAGGAACTTTATGATAAAATAAAGCAATTTTTACCAGTGGTTAATATACTAGTTAATAATGCAGGACTATTAATTAACAAAGCTTTTACAGACTTTACTGATGATGATTTTGATAAGATTTTCAGAACTAATGTCAATGCAATAGCAAAGATGAGTAGAACTTTGATAAATGACTTTTCAGCAAAATCACACATAGTAAATATAAGTAGTATGGGAGGTTTTCAGGGTAGTTCAAAGTTTCCCGGACTGTCCCTTTATTCTGCGAGTAAGGGAGCAGTTAGTATACTTACAGAGTCTATGGCAGAAGAATTAAAAGATCGTAATATTTCAGTAAACGCCTTAGCTTTAGGTGCAGTTCAGACTGAAATGCTGGCCGAAGCTTTTCCATCATTTAAAGCCCCACTCACCGCCTCTGAAATGGCAAGTTTTATTTGCGATTTTGCCATTAGTGCTAATAAATATTATAACGGTAAAGTGATGACAGTATCACTTTCAACTCCTTAGTAAGTATTTACATTATTTGGCAGTTTATCATTAAAGGTTTATTATAATTATTAATTTTGCCGAAAATCTATTTTGAGATGTCAGATAAAACAATAACACATCCTGGATTCATAAGAAAACTAATGGATGATATGGCTGAGGTAGTTATTATTTCTAAATCAGGATGTGCATCCTGTGAAATAAATGGTAGTTGCTCAGTAAGCGATATGGAAGAGAAAATTATTGACATCAAACTGAAACCTCAGGATAACTACAAAATAGGAGATGAGGTTGTTGTAGAAATGAAACAATCGCAAGGAACTTGGGCAGTATTACTGGCTTATATTTTTCCTTTTTTGGTGATACTAATTAGTTTAATTGTATTAACATCCGCTGATGTAGATCAAGGACTTAGCGGACTTATATCACTAGGCTTACTAATACCTTATTATACAATACTTTATTTCCTCAAAACTTATATCAAAAGCAGATTTGAATATTTCATAAAAGCCTAATAACCAGCATTAAAATTCACCCATCTAAAATAAATACATATATACCTTAATTTATATGAATTCTAAAATAGAATGTATATAATTGTGTATCAAATATTTAAAAAGTAGTTAATTGACCGCTATTTTTTAACAATTAGGTAACTCCCTAACTACCTGGTTATTACATTTTTTTTAGGCAAATCCAAAATTAGCATTTATATGCCCAAAACTTTTAATTTTGTGAATTATAAAACAATGATTATTCATTCACAAAAACATTGAATTGTGGAAAGTATTATATTAGTAGCCGTTGCAGCCTTGGGAGGAGTTGGACTCTTAGCTGCAGTCATTTTATTCTTTGTTGCGAAGAAGTTTAAAGTATATGAAGACCCGGTAATTGATGTTGTAGAGGAGGCCCTTCCTGCTGCAAACTGTGGGGGTTGTGGATTTCCAGGATGTAGGGCTTTTGCAGAAGCAACAACAAAATCGGCAAAAGAAAATAAAAATATAGACGGACTTAACTGCCCTGTTGGTGGAAACGACGTTATGCAGGAAGTGGGTAAGATTTTGGGGCTTGAAGTTGAGGCTGCAGCACCAATGATTGCCGTTGTTAGATGTAATGGAACTCCAACAAATCAGCCGGCTAAAGTTCAATTTGAAGGTGCTACATCATGTACCTTTGCTCATGCACTCCACGGTGGTGAAGGTGGATGCCAATTCTCATGTCTTGGTTTGGGAGAATGTGTTGAGGCCTGCGACTTTGATGCCATACATATGAACCCTGAAAGAGGACTTCCTGAAGTAAACAATAATTGTACAGCATGTAATGCTTGTGTTGTTGCTTGCCCTAGAGATATTATAGAACTTCGTAAAAAAGGTCCTAAAGACAGAAGAATTTTTGTTAGTTGTGTTAATGCAGAAAAAGGAGCGCCTGCCAAAAAGAGTTGTAAAACAGCATGTATTGGATGCTCTAAATGTGTTAAGGTTTGTAAATTCGATGCTATTACAATTACTAATTTCTTAGCCTATATCGATTTTGACCATTGTACTCTATGTAGAAAATGTGTTGAAGAATGTCCTACTGATGCAATTTGGGAAGTTAACTTCAAACCACGTAAACCTAAGGTCGACAGAAAACCATCTGTTGTTGACAAACCTGCAGAGAAAACTGTAACAAAAGAAAAGCCTATTCCTCTTGAAATAACCGTTGACAAAGAGCAACCAAAGAAGGAAGACGAAAATAATAATAAGGAAAATAAAGAATAATACCACTGATATGGGAATTTTAAAAACATTTGCCTTGGGTGGTGTTCACCCTGCAGAGAACAAACTCTCAGCCAATGCTGCCATAGAAGTTTTGGATCCTCCTAAGCAGGCTTTCATTCCCCTGGGACAAAACCTGGGAGCACCCTCAAAAGTAGTTGTAAAAAAAGCCGAAGAGGTTAAAGTTGGTCAGCTTCTTGCCGAAGCATCCGGTTTTATTTCTACACCTATTCACTCACCAGTTTCGGGAAAAATATTCAAAATTGATAATATTCTGAATGCTTCCGGATATAAGCAACAAGGAATTATCATCAATGTTGAAGGTGATGAGTGGATGGAAGACATCGATCGCTCAGAGGATCTGGTTACCAACACCGATTATAGTAAAGATGAGATTATCGACAAAATCAAAAAGGCCGGTCTTGTTGGTATGGGTGGAG
>PKTD01000323.1 GCA_002869315.1 Marinilabiliales bacterium
AACTTTTGTGAAATACTTGCGAATGCAAATTTTCTTAAAAAAATCTGTTGCAGAATTAAAACAAATAATTACTTTTGCACTCCCATTTTATGGGAAGGTAAAATTCTGGGTAATCAGAGTTTGAAGCCAGGACACTGAGGAGAGATGGGTGAGTGGCTGAAACCACCAGTTTGCTAAACTGGCGTACGTATAACGCGTACCGGGGGTTCGAATCCCCCTCTCTCCGCAAAAGGAAACCTGTACGTCGGAAGATGTACAGGTTTTTTGTTTTCGGGCGTGTCAAATCCTAATTTGACTAAGAGTGAAAATAAAAAACCTTAGAATCCTCATTGAGTATTCAGGTTTCTATGCTTGCTAAGGATATCCGGATGGGATCAACAAAGTTAATCCCTCTCTCCGCAAAAAGAAACCTGTCAGTCCCCTGAATGACAGGTTTTGTTGTTTTTACATATCAAATATCATTTATTAAAGGAATAATTTCTTCAAGTTGATTCAAGCACCTAAATATGTTTTTTCAAATAATTGGTAATAATCTAAAATAATCCACCACCAAATTGATATTAGTTTCTTAAATGAACATCAGACAAAAAAAATACAATAATTGTTTGACATTGTAAAACATTGTTGTATATTTGCATTTATCAAATGATTTATAATGAGATATTTCAGCGGCATAAGCGATATCAATTCATTAACACTAATCTACCGTAGGTTAGCAATGTTAAACCATCCCGATATGGGTGGAAATCCTGAGGTAATGAAAAGGATAAACATTGAATATGAAGAACTTAAATCACAACTCAAAGGCGAAAACAAAGAAAACTCAGGCTATTCGATAAACCAGGAAGTATTTGTAAATAAATCTCCTGCAAGGATTATACATATCGGAGAATATATAATTATTGTGCAGTCGACACTTACAAACCGAAAGGCAATATTCAATAAAAAAAGTGGTATTTGCCTGAGTAATCCTGAGTTAAAATTATCAACCAAAAAACATATACGATATGCCGGACGATAATTTAAAAATACATACTGGTTTTCGTATTTCTAAATCCAATTTAGATTTTATAGAAAATACTGGCAAAAATTTGGGGCTTACTAAAACAGGTGTTGTAGATATGTTTATTACCATATTGAGAAACAATCCCAGCGATCTTGCACAACTTATTCAAAAGGCAGTAAAAAAAAGTAAATAAGTACTAATCATATTTGAATTCATTTTTTATTATTTTAGTGCTTGAAAACACTACAACACATGAGCGATGTAGAAAAGAGCATTAGTGTTTCCGGAAAACAAACTGAGGCTTTAGTATTATCTTTAACAGGAGACCTAAGTATTCAGAATGCTGATGAAGTAAAGTCAACTTTAATGCAGTATGTAGAGGAAACCAATAAACTTATTATCGACTGTAATAAACTCGAAAGTATCGATTTGAGTATATTACAATTAATTATTTCCCTTATTACAGAACGTAACAATAATACGTATTATTCTGAAATCCATTATAGTGACAACGAATTAATTACACAATTCTTTAAAAAAACAGGATTTTCCGATTTGTTTAGTAAAATTACAAAATCAACCAAAAATGATTAAAACAATTCTATTAGTTGATGATTCTTCCAGCATAAGAGAAACTGTGGCCTTTTTTCTTGAAGAGGAAGGCTATCAAATTATCAAGGCTGAAAATGGAAAGCATGGCCTTGATAAAGTTATGGAAAATAATAAAATAAATCTTATTCTCACCGACCTTCACATGCCTGTTATGGATGGTATTGAATTTATTAGAAAAGTAAGAGATATTGAAATATATTCGAAAATACCTATAGTTTTACTTACTACAGAAACATTACAGGAAAAGAAAAAGGCCGCTAAAGCTGCAGGTGCCACAGCATGGATTAACAAACCATTTAATAAAGAACAACTTCTAAAAGTATTGAAAAAACTACTGCGCTAATGGAAGACTTTCATAAACTATTTTATGAGGAAGGAAAAGAAATAATAAGCCAGTTGGAGGAAAATCTCTTACATCTGGAAAATGATATCAGCAATTCTGAAATTATAAATTCCGTTTTCCGCAATCTACATACTCTAAAGGGTAGTGGAGCGATGTTTGGCTTTGACAACTTAAGTAGTTTCACTCATAAAATTGAGACGCTTTATGATGAAATTAGAAATAAAAAGATCCAAATCAATCAGGAGATTATCAATTTCACTTTAAAATCAGCTGATCTTATTAGCGAGTATATTGAATCCAATGATAGTGAAGATTTAAACTCTAAGGCAAATGAATTACTAAAAGTTTTAGATTCCTATTCTAATGAGGAGTCTGAGATTGAGGAAACGGTTAATAGTAATGATCTAAGATCTCATAAAACTGAAGATATAAAAGAACTCTATAGCAAAAAGAAGTTATATTACATTAGTTTTACTCCCAATAAAGATATTTTTAAAGATGGAACCAAACCCATATACCTTATTGATGAGTTATCGGATTTAGGTGAATGCATT
>PKTD01000031.1 GCA_002869315.1 Marinilabiliales bacterium
AATAAACAGAGTTAGAGGACTTAATGGTTCTGCAAGTGAGAATCAGTATCCAACCCATTTTGCATGGAATTTTATGAATGGAGGCAATGGATGGAGAGGTGTTAGTTATTTTCATACATATGAAATTTTACAAAAATGTGGTACCCCAAGTGTTGAAACCTATGGCGGCATGTCAGCAGGTGGTGACTCCAGATGGATGTCAGGATTTGATAAGTATTACTTGGCTATGCAAAATAGAGTTAAAGATGTATACAATATTGACGTTTCAAACCCGGAAGGACTATTAACTTTAAAACATTGGCTGCATGATCATTTAGATGGTTCAGAATATGGGGGTGTAGCTAACTTTTATGCTCAGAGCCCTTATGGGGAAAGAATTCTTGCAGAGGGTACCCCAGAAGAAGGTAAACATATCATGATAAATTGGGGTCCAATTGCAACACATGCAATGACTATAGTCGGCTATAATGACTCAATAAGGTACGATTATAATGGGGATGGAAAATATACTAACAATATTGATATTAATAACGATGAAGTTGTGGATATGAAGGATTGGGAGTATGGCGCTCTTCTTTTTGCTAATAGTTATGATACTATCTGGGATGATGATGGCTATTGCTATATGATGTATAGAACACTTGCTTGCGATTACGGACAAGGTGGCTTATGGAATGAAAGTGTAAATGTTTTAAATGTTTATGAAAACTATGAGCCTACATTAACAATGCGGCTTCGTTTTAAATATAATTCAAGAGAAAATATTAAAATACAGGTTGGTGTTAATCCTGACAGTCAAAAGAATATTCCTCTTTATACTATGGATTATCCTATAATTGATTTTCAGGGAGAATCTCAGCCAATGCAAGGATTTTGGGATACTGATACAACGGACTTTGAATTAATGGAAATAGAACTTGATGTAAGTAAATTGTTATCTTTTGTAGATCCCAATGCCCCTGCTAAGTACTTTGTAGAACTTGTAGAAAACGATGAGTCATTTACAGGTAATGGTGAGGTACTCTATTTTAGTTTGGTTGATAGAACCGGTGATATAAGAGAAATAGTGTGTGACCAAGTGCCGAAGATAATAACAAATAATTGGAAAACAACACTATCAGTAGTTTCAAATATTACTGCAGATAAACCAGAAATAATCACAGATGAACTTCCTCCTTTCACAATAGGGCAAAATTATGTTACTAGCCTGGAAGCTTTAGGTGGACAGCCTGATTATTCATGGTCAAGACAATATGAATATTATGTAAAACCTCTATCAAATGAGTTTCCTGATATTGGTGGTGAAAAAGTAATATTCAGCAATATGGATGAGGCTAATAAAACCTTTGAGCTTCCATTTCCATTTCCTTTTTATGGTGATACTTTGAATGAAATTACTGTTGTCCTTGATGGATACGTAGCCTTTGGGGAAACCGACCTTTCTTATCCTTATTATTTTGGTGAATCGACCATGCTGCAAAACCGAAAAGTAATTGCGCCATTTATGGCCGATTTATGGCTTGATCCTATACTAGCGAATAATGGAGTTTGGGTGGAGTCTAACACTGAATATTTTGGTGTTTTATGGAATACTTCCTATGATTATCATAATCAAATGTATGCAAGTAATTTCAAATTTGCTTTGAAACTATTTCCAGATGGCAGAATTGAGACCTATTATGATGATTTACGATTACCCCCTTACCTGATGTGGGCTTCCGGCGTTTCAAATGGAGACGATATTAATTATACAATAAATCCATTCATCGATAACCAAAGAGATCCCAGCGAAAAGGCCTTTATTTATGAATCAAGTAATTTGCCGGGTACAATAAAAATTAACAATTCAGGAGAAATAATTGCCTCTGACTTAAGAGATGATGTAATTTATAATATTACAGCAAGAGTTAAAGACGAAGCCAATATTTCAGATGTAAAAACTTTTCATTTGTCATCAGGCTTAATTTACGATTACACGGTATCTGCCGGAGATGATAGTAACATTGATTTTGAAGAAACAGTAAGCATAAGATTTACATTCAAGAATAATAGCAATTCAAATTATAAGAATATTAATTGTGAGTTCTCAATAGAAGATGATTATTTTACAATTGTTAAAGACGGACTAAATATTGGCGACTTAGGTGCAGGTGAGACGAAGGTTTTTGATAGTGCATTTGTTTTTAAAGTAAGTAATTCGATAATTGATAATTATAATTTCGATGTTAATGCTAATATGGTCTCGGAAAATAATGAATGGCAATCCAATATTAGTTTAAAAGTGAATGCACCATATTTTTTAATCAGTGAAACAGACATAATTGATAATGATAATGGTATGTTTGATGCCGGAGAATCTGTGTCTTTAAAATTTGTAATACAAAACATTGGACATATGGATGCAAACAATCTTGAGTTTTATTATAATCCTAATAGTGAGTATGTTACAGTTATCGATCCAGTCCAAAACATTAGTGTAATCGGAGCAGGAAGTAGTCTTGAAATATCATTTAACGTGAAATCTGATTTTAACACCCCTTATGGTACAATAGTTCCAGCTGAGTTGATAATTAGATTGAAAGCTAATGATTTGCAACAACTTTTAGTTCCCATTAATGTAGGTAGAGTTCCGGTATTATTGCTTTCCTTGGCAGATGATTCAACATCAGTTCTTAAGTTTATTGAAGAATTCGATAATCTAAAAATAACCTACGACAAATTAGATTACTGTCCTTATGATATGAGTGCTTATCAGTCTGTATTTGTATGTTTAGGAGGAATTTATCAGAACCATCAACTTAGTCTTTCAGAAGCATCTTTACTAAACAATTATATAAATGAAGGTGGTAAAATTTACATGGAAGGAATAAACACATGGATTAATGATGAACAGTATGACCTTCATGAAAAATTTGATGTTATATGTAATAATACGATGAACTATTTTGAGATTAAAAGCTTTACAGGGGTGCAAGGAACTCCAACTAATGGTATCGAACTTACATATCATAATGATGAACTGAATTTTATCAATTACTATTTATCTGCTGAGGGATCATCTTTTCCTTTTTTGAACTACTATTCAGGAGATACAATATGTGTAGTAGCAAACGAAACCTCCAAATATAAAACAATTGCATCTCCGGTAATGTTTGGTAGAATGCAAGCTGTTAATGATATGGAAAATACAAGCAAGTATGTTAAGGCAATAGCAGATTTCTTTGGTTTAGATATTCAATATTTAGGTGTGGATGAAAATATATCTGAGCATAATCCATTGAATGTTCAGGTTTTTCCTAATCCATCACAAGGAAGATTTACCATAAGTACAAACCTTATCGGAAAAAATGCAGAGCTTTGTATTTTCGACCTTAAAGGATTACTTATTGCTAAAAAACACATTAGGGATATTGAAACTGATGGTATCTATTATTGGGAGCCTGGAAATAGTAAAACAAATACAATGCCTCCTGGTTTATATATTGTAAATGTAAAATCTGGCAATTTCTCATCAAGTTGTAAGTTAATAGTACGTTAACTAATTTAGAGAGCATATAAATTGTTATAATATGCCTGAGCAACAAAATAATCATACTCATCCCATTTTAAGAATTAGTAACTTTGAGCATTGAAATTAATTTTATTATGAAGAAAATAGCGGGATTTTTATTGCTGCTTACATTTTGTAATGTGACAATAGCCGAAACCATTGAAAAGACATTTACTTTTTCAGCACCAGAAATAAGCCAGAATGGTGAATTTCAGGAAATTAACTTTAGTAATATGTTACTAACTGCAGAATCAGGAAATCCTGCTCTTCCTTATTCTGCCATAAGTTTTTTGCTTCCCCCAGGACATGAAGCCGTAAATATTGAGTTTGTTGGTGGCGAATTAGTCGATTTGGAGGGTAAGTTTATGTTACACCCCTATCAACCTTCGCGACCTCTGTCAGAAACCAAAAAACAAGATTTTGTAATTAATGAAAAAACATATGCTTCGGAACATTACCCCGAATCCCAGTTAGGGGGCTTGTCAACAGAATATTTAAATGGATACGGATTTGCCTTTTCTGCTTTTACGCCAGTGGTTTATAATACTGCAAATGGAGATTTATCCTATTACAGTAGTGTGAAAATAATTGTAACTACTAAAGCAAGCAAAACAGCAGATTTAACAGCAAAAAACCTGAGTAGTAGGGCAGGTGTTATTAGCAGAGTGAAACGTTTGGCCCAAAACCCTGATTATATTTCGAATTATTCAGTTAAAGAGATTTCATCCTCAGAGCAATACGAATTATTGATTTTAACAGTTGAGGCTTTTGAAAATGATTTTGAAGACCTTCGTGATATATACTTGTCCAGGGGAATAAGATCCAAAGTTTTTACCAAAGAGTATATTACGCAAAATGTTAGTGGACAGGATGTTCCTGATAAGATTAGAAATTTTATTATCCAGGAATACCAGGAGTCTGATATTGAGTTTGTATTGATCGGCGGTGATGTTGAACATATCCCTTACAGAGGTTTCTATTGCTATGTGCAATCTGGTAGTGGCTATAGTGATTACGGCATTCCGGCCGATTTATATTATTCTGCTTTAGATGGTAACTGGAATGATAATGGTGATAATAAATGGGGTGAACCTGATGAAGATGACTTATTGCCTGATATTGCAGTTGCTCGTATGCCTTTCAGTGACCTTAGTGAGTTAGAAAATCTCTTAAATAAAACAATGTCATATCAAAACTCTCCCGTTTTAGGTGAATTTCAAAAGCCCTTTTTGGCTGGAGAGAATTTATATTCAGGTCCTGATACCTGGGGAAAGGACTATCTGGATCTCATAATTGGAGAGCACAGCGACAATGGATATACAACTGTAGGAATACCTGATGCATATTCTTATGAAACTATGTATGAATATGATGCCTCATGGGGTGGTTCTGATTTAATAAATAAAGTTAATGAAGGCAAACAGTTTGTACATCATGTAGGGCATGCAAATACTACTTATGTGGCTCACCTTGGAATAGGTGATATTACTAATGCTAACTTCTATGCAGCCAATGGAGTAGATCATAATTTTACAATTTTGCAAACTCATGGGTGCGATTGTGGAAGTTTTGATGCCAACGATTGTATTCTTGAAAAAATGGTAAACATTGAAAACTTTGCAGTGGCTGTAATTGGAAACTCTCGTTATGGTTGGTTTAACGAAGGGCAAACTGAAGGCCCGGCAGCGCATTTACATAGAGAAATGGTTGATGCAATGTTTAACGATAAAATTGCAAGTATCGGAAAAGCATTTTTAGAAAGCAAGATTCAAACTGCACCGTGGGTTGAAGCTCCTGGTCAATGGGAAGAGGGCGCATTAAGATGGAACTTTTATGATATAAATGTTTTGGGTGATCCTGCCATGAATATATGGAATGACGAACCTTATGACCTAGATATAGACTACCCTGAACAAGTTAGTTTAGGAAGTAGTTCAGTGGAAGTAACAATAACTCTTGATAATAATCCAATGGAGAATTATACCTGCGTTATTATGCAAGATGGTAATCTGCTTTCGGTAGGCTTAAGTGATGAAAATGGAGTGGCTAATTTGAATTTTGATACACCAATAGACCAGCCTGGAGAGGCCTCTTTAATTGTGAGCGGTTATAATTGTTTGCCAGATACAAATCAGATAATGTTTATTGTGGCAGGAGAACCATATGTTATTTATGCTGAAAGTATTGCTGATGATGATAATGGTAATCAAAACGGGCAAATAGATTTTGGTGAGAACATAATGTTAGATTTATCCATTGAAAATGTAGGAGAGCAGGATGCTGTTGATGTGAATTCAGTCCTTTCTACAACTTCGGAATGGGTAAGTTTAAGTGATGATACAGAGCCATATGGAGACATTGCAATAGAAGAAACCGTTATGAAGTATCAGGCTTTCGATTTCGATGTGGCAAGCAATGTGCCTGATCAAACGGAAATGCAATTTCAACTTATGGCAAGTGATGGAAATTCAGAGTGGTATTCAGAGTTTAGTCTGATTGCAAATGCTCCTGTACTGGCATCAACATCTATGCTTATTGATGATACAGAAAATGGTGATGGCAATGGTATAATAGATCCCGGAGAAAGTTTCGTAATAAGTGTAATTGTTAGTAATGATGGACATAGTGATTGTGAGAGTGCAGTCGCTTTGCTTGAAACCACCAGTGATTATATTACAATTGATAATGCCAGTATTGAAATGGGTGATATGGATATTGCTGCTACCTTTATTTGTGATTTTTCAGCCAGTGCTGACGAATATGTTCCCCAAGGGACTCCCGTAGACTTTATCTTAAGTTTGAATACAGGAGAATATGAATTTGAAAGTACCTATAACCAGACAATTGGATTGTTGATGGAAGATTTCGAAACTGGTGACTTTTCAACTTTTGACTGGATTAGTTCCGGTGACCTGTCATGGATTATAGATGATGAAATTTATTATGACGGAAGTTATAGTTCAAAATCTGGCTCTATTAGTGATAGTGAGTCATCAAACCTGATGATACAACTTGAAGTAGGCACTGAAGGTGATCTAAGTTTTTTCCGTAAGGTATCTTCTGAACAGGATTGGGATTACCTTGAGTTTTATATTGACGGTATATTGCTAGATGAATGGTCTGGTGAACAGGATTGGGAAGAAGTTTCATACCCCATAGACATGGGAACACACATTCTTAAATGGTCTTATACAAAAGATTCATACTATTCATCAGGCAGCGATTGTGCATGGTTAGATAATATTATTTTTCCATCATCAGCAACAATTCTGGCTGTGAAAGAGAGTGTAACTGATTTAGGATTTTCGGTATTCCCAAATCCTAGTCAAGGAATAATAAATATTAAGTCTAATAGGAATTTCATTGATTCTGAAATCTATGTATTTGACCTAAGTGGTAGAATGGTTAGTAGTAAAATCATTAAATCAAATCTAAGCCAGATATCCGTTGACTTGAATAATCTAAATAATGGTATTTATTTTATTGAATTAAGAAACTCAGCAGGAATCTTCACTGAAAAAATAATAATTAAAAGATAGAATATACCAAAAATAACATATGAAGAATCTAATATTATTTATTCTTTTACTTCCTTTAACATTAAAGAGCCAGCAAACCATAAACTCTTCAATAATACATGATAACTTAACAAGAGATTATATTTTGTATCTGCCAGCAACCTATGATGGCTCGGAGTCGGTTCCATTAATCATTAATTTTCATGGCTATGGTAGTAATGCATTTGAGCAGATGAATTATGGTGATTTCCGACCAATTGCCGATACTGCAGGATTTCTAGTCGTTCAGCCTCAAGGGGAACTTTTAAATGGAATATCACATTGGAATGTTGGTGGTTGGACAATAGGTAGCACAGTTGATGATGTTGGTTTTACAGCTGCATTAATCGATTCCCTGAGTGAATTGTATAATATTGATGAAGATAGGGTATATGCCACAGGTATGTCAAATGGTGGCTTTATGAGTTTTTTACTAGCCTGTCAGTTGGGTGATAAAATTGCTGCTGTGGCCCCTGTTGCTGCTTCAATGACACCTGAAACTTATGATGAATGTTCTCCGGATCATTCAATGCCAATTTTACAATTTCACGGAACAACCGACAATGTTGTACCCTATGGCGGTGCAATTTGGACTAAGCCCGTCCAGGATGCTATTGATTATTGGGTAGAATACAATAATTGCTATCCTTTACCTACCATAATTGAAATTCCTGATAATGATCCTAACGATGGAAGTACAGTTGAACACATTATTTATCCTTCTGGCAATAACGGAGTGCGTACCGAGCATTTTAAAATATATGGGGGAGGGCATACCTGGCCCGGCAGTGCATTTGGCGGTGCAGGCACTAATTATGATATAAATGCATCAAACGAAATTTGGAAATTCTTTTTGAAATATGATATAAATGGCTCAATTTTACCTACTTCATTAGTGGAAAAGAACTCTTCAGATTTCATGTTTTTTCCGAACCCTGTAACAGATAAAGTTATAATTCATTCTCCTATCCCCAATTCTGAAGTTTCATTTTATAACCTTTATGGGAAATTGTTATTACAATCAGTTGCTAATAATAAAACGGAGTTAAACTTGGATTTAAGTTACTTGAATAGTGGGATTTATATCATTACTGTGACCAGTAACAACATAACTGTTTCTAAGAAAATTATCAAATATTAATGGTTTAGTGTAAAGTATTTACAAAACTACCCTTTGCAACATAGAGTGTTTTTATTTCATAAGTAAGTTGTCCTGCTTTTATTGATCCGTGTTCTTTTATAAGTTGTTCAGCAAATTCTTTTGATCCGTTTATTACAACCATACCATCATTATACTCGCTGAAAAATCCATAAATTAGGACTTCTTCATTATCTCTCATCAATTCTCCCATAAAAATACGATTATCATGTATCAAATTGTTTTCATCACCTTGAAAGTTAGGGTTTGAAATTAGTCTGATAAATTGATAATTCACCATATTATAAGGTTTTTTTGGAGATCCTAATTCGCCACTCCAAATTTCATATGGTAGTACCTCTATATTAAACCTATTGGCTTTTATTGCTGGATCTGTTTCCAGATAATCCCATGCCTGAAACCGGTCTTTAGCACTAATAATGAACATTCCACCACCACCTTCAAAAGGTCCTGCAGTTAGAATTTTTCCTTCTTCAGCTAGTTTTTCTATGTTTTTTAGATGCTTTGCCTGTAGAGTTGCAACCTCTGATTCGCTTATTTTTTCTTTATCAGGATTGTTGTTGAGGAATACAAAAAACAGTTCATTATAATTCTGAGCAGTCAACTGGCTTATACTCAATGCAAATAGTGAAATGATAATTACAAATTTCTTCATGATTTTGATTATGAATTTTGTGTAAAAATAATAAAATCGTTATACCAGACAGTATTATTTGTTTTGTGGTTGCTTTTTTTTCTGTCTTAAAATGAAACCAAACTCAATTAGTATTAATAAGGTTGATACTACCAAGAGTGAAATACCCGGGGTGAATTTGTCTGCTAGAAAACCCAATATTGGGGCTAATATTGCTGCAAAAATTGATTTAGCTTGTGATTCAACTGATAAAATGGTTGCCATGGCATCATCCTCAGTCTTGTTTGCCAACATTGAAACCCCGATTGGTTTTCTGATATTTTCAATTATTAATATGAATATAAATCCAATTACAGAGGCTAAATAAAATTCTCCAATAAATGATAAACCTATAATTACTCCACTTAGAAAACCTATCAAAATGCTAATATTCATAGCTTTAGAAGCATTTTTAAATATTTCATTAAATCGCTTTGAGTTTTTACTGGCAACAGAAGTTAATAGAAATGTTATAAAGTAAAATATACCTATTAACACTGCAGTTTTTTTATCATCATTGAGATAGGCGAATACTGGAGTACTAAGAGCAAGCATTTTCAATATGGGTTGTACATAATCTTTTACCGATTTGTAAAAACCTGTATATAAAGAAAGACTTACAAGAGGTTCCAGTAACTCTAATTTCATTATGCTCAACTTAAAAGCTTTAATAACATCCTTAAAGGCTGATATGATTTTTTCCTTTTTGAGTTTTACAGTTTCACCATCTAAATATTTTGGATAGGACCAAATCAAAACTGCATCAATGAGATATGGAAATATGGCCATTAGGAATATTGTATGATAAGCGTCGGTATAAAAAACAATTATTGCACCAATGGCTGCTGATAGGGCTGATCCAGCTTGCGACCATGAACGGGTATGGCCATAATAATCTACTTTTTGATCTTCCCAATTATTTCTTTTAAGATAAGCAAATATCATTGCTTTATGCACACCAGTGCGGAAGGCATCACCAACAGCAAAGAAAAACATTGCTATTGAAAAAGGTAAAAAACTGTCGAATATACCAAAAATTAAAAAGGAAATGATGTAAAATAAAAAGGAACTTACGAGCACCTTCCTTCTTCCGAAAGCATCGGCTATAAATCCACTGGGAATTTCCATCACAGCTTTTACAACCTCCCTGATAGTATAAAGAAAACCTATGTCGAGGTAACTTAAACCATTATTCAATAAAAAAATAAGCAAGAACGCTTCAAAAAACCTAAGGTTCTTAAAGAAGCCATAAAGACAAAACTTATAGTACTGGAAATTTTTTTTGAAAACTTCGCTCATTTTGGCTTAAATTTTCTGCAAAAATAAATAATTGAGAAGAAACCAGTTATTAAGATTTTGTAAGGAATGTTGTTATGATAGTTGTAAGTTAGTTGGTCATTTATCATTGCATTGTTAACTCTAACTGAATGTCATTAAAAAGTCAATGATATGTTTTGGATAAGTTACTAATAGGATAACCATTTAAATTGGTGAACCTGATCAGGAGTCCTCATTCTTTGTGATATTCTTGTCAGCCTGTCGGGAAGAGTCATAAGATAATCTCTTGCTCTTTCTGCTTTATCATTTAAACCATTAATGCTAGAGATATCCCATTCTTTGAGTAATCCTTTTAATATGTCTATATAATCCTGGGTAGTATATACCATAGTTCTTTGGGCTGCGTCAGAAAATTTTTCAAATAAATCTCCTGCTTTTCCACCTGACTCTCTGATAAAATGTGCCGGCATAGTTATTTTTTTGCGCATCATATCTTCAAATGCCAACATCATTTCAGAAGGATCCATTTCAAATATTTTATTTACAAAAAACTGATAGGCATTAGCATGTCTAGATTCATCAGCTGCAATAAATGCACACATCTTTGCCAATAGAGCATTTCCACTTTTTTTAACGTGCTGGGCAACTCTTCTGTGTGAAATATTTGTAGCAGTTTCCTGAAAACTAGTATATACAAAACTGCGATATGGGTCTTTAGCAGTGTGAATGTCTACACCGTCAGCAATTAAGTGCTGAGTGCTAACCTCCATCTCTCGCATATTAATTCTTCCGCTAAGGTATAAGTACTTGTTCAATAGGTCGCCATGGCGGTTCTCTTCTGCCGTCCAGGCTCTAACCCATTGTGTCCAACCTTGTCTTTCTTCCTGATGTACTCCCTCTATATCCATTAGCCAAGCCTCATAAGTTGGCAAAGCTTCTTCGGTTATAGTATCCCCAACAACAACTGCCATAAGGTCGTTGTCGATTCCTTTTGCTGCTTCCTGCAGGTCTCTTAGTTGTTCATGGAAATTATCACTTGCTGGGTTTGGTAAAAAATCATCCGGCTGCCAGATAGTATCAATGGGTTTGAGAAATTTGGCTAAATATTCACTCATTGACTGCTCAAGAGTGCGCATTACTTCAATTCTATTCTTAATAATATTCATATATGTTTTTCTTGTGGCCGCGAAAGTATCATTATTGAAGCACAATAGTAAGTAAAATGATTTTTTTAATAAAAAACTAACAATTTATTTAGAAAGAAAACAAACTAGCACTTTTCTTAACAAATGCTGCAAAATATCATGTTCGCTTATGCATCACTACTTCAATTAATATACTCATAAACTTTAGTTTTGTTATTATCAACAATAAGATTATGAGGAATAGAATTTTAGGTCTGACAAGTTTGGTTGGAAATACACCATTGTTAGCAATTGAATTTGATTATAATAATGAAAGGCGCACTATTTATGCTAAAGCCGAAAATATGAATATGACTGAAAGTATAAAAGACAGGATGGCATTTCATATACTTACGAAAGCAATTGCCACAGGAAAACTGAAAACTGGCAACAGAATAGTTGAGGCTACTAGCGGTAATACAGGTATTTCTTTCGCAGCTTTGGGCAGAGCACTTGGACATGAAGTAACCATTTTTATGCCCGATTGGATTAGTGATGAAAGGAAAAATCTGATCAGGAGTTTTGGGGCTGACATTAGGTTGGTAAGTAAAGAACAGGGAGGTTTTGTGGGAAGTATTGCAATGGCTGAAGATATGGCAAAAAATGATAAAAATATTTTTCTTCCACGCCAGTTTTCGAATAGCGATAATGTTGATGCTCATTATACTACTACTGGTCCTGAAATATGGTGGCAGTTGAGATACAGGTCTATGGCCCCTGATGCTTTTGTAGCCGGTGTTGGAACAGGAGGAACAGTTATGGGGGTTGGGAAGTTTTTAAAGGAAAAAAATCAAAATATAAAAATTCACCCTTTAGAACCATCAAATTCACCAACCATGTCGACAGGGCATAGAGTAGGTAAACATCGTATACAAGGTATATCAGATGAGTTTATTCCTGAAGTTGTAGAACTTGATAAAATTGATGAAATTGTTAGTGTAGACGATGGTGATGCAATAATTATGGCACAAAAACTATCCAAATATCTTGGATTAGGTGTTGGTATTTCTTCAGGAGCAAATTTTATAGGGGCCTTGAAAGTTCAGGAGGAACTGGGAAAAGATGCACTTGTAGTTACTATCTTACCTGATAGTAATAAGAAATACTTAAGCACCAACCTCATGGATGAAGAACCTGTTAAGGATGATTTTTATTCACCTCATGTAAATTTACAAAGTTTCAGAGCCTTTAAGCGTGTATGTCATACTTGCTGTGATCCTACGGATTGTGTAGAGGCAAAGTATAAAGGAAATGATATAGAATTTCAATTACCTTTTTGTCCAAGAAGAATTAATCACTGATATTGTCAAGGCTATTAATAAATTTATTTATAGCTTCTTCATCTATATTACTTTGATTTTGATCAGAACCTGATATCTTTTTTATTATTGATTTCTCTATAAAGTTCATTTTCTCGAACAGAAATTCACCACCGGCTAATAAATTAGATGATGAATGCTGCCTTAATTCTTCTGGATAAGCATCCTTAAACTGTTGCTCTCTCTTTTCAGTATCATCCATGCAACATAAAATCAGAGCCAGTTTTTTATTTAAAAGCATATCCTTGTTCTTCTTTATGAAACTTTTCATCTTTCTTTGATTTGATCCGGCATGAATGGAACTACCCAATACTATCAAATCATAAGAATTAATGTCAGATACTTTAGTCTTTTTGATATTTATTAGTTCAGTTTCTTGAGAAGTTTTTTCACTTATTTGCTTTACTACTTTTTCTGTAGTTCCGTGATGACTGATGTAAAAAATTCCGGTTTTCATAGTGTTATAAAATAACTAATATTTTGATAATTAACATTTTACATTGCAAATATAAAAGAAGTTTTAATAAATGTAACTTGATTTCATACGGTTTTTAAAATGATTAGAATTACCTTTTTCGCCATAGGCAGGAATACTATTTGCCTTTGAAATTATTTTTTCCATTGAAATTTTACTGTCTTCGGCTTCTTCATCCAAACCTGGTTTGTTTTTATATAATTCGTACTGTTCCCTGTATTTTCCTGGCGTTACATTTGGCATTAAAATGTTTGCTCCTGCCTTTAAAGCCATCTCTCTGCCTCCTGTAGCAAGTGTTTGCATGGCAGTAGTAGCAGCAATATTGATATCTTTCATTATTATTCTCAACAAAGCAATCATTTTTAAACTGAGTTGAATTTTTTCTGTTGTGTTATAAAAAGACTCTTTAGAATTGAAAAGTGGGCTGTCTTCATGTTCTATATATGGTCCCATTCCACACATATCTATATCAATATGCTTCATAAACAAAAGATCTTCTGCTAGATTTTCTATTGTTTGAAAAGGACTAGCTATCATCACACCAGTTCCAGTTTGATAACCACATTTTTTTAGGTACTCCAACGACTTAAGCCTTTTATGGAAATTATGTTTAGCATTTTTAGGATGTAATTTGTAATAATGTTTTTCATTGGAGGTTTCTATGCGAAGCAAATATCTGTGGGCACCTGCTTCCTTCCACCTTTGATATGTTTCCTCAGATTGTTCGCCACAGGAAAGAGTAACCCCCAGCCTTCCCCAAGATAATTCAACAATTTTATGTAGTATCTTTTCTATATATGAAATAAATTCCTCGCTTTGTAACTCGCCACTTTGAATAACGATACTTCCATAATTGTTTCTGTCGATAAATTTAATGGCTTTTTCAACTTCTCCCAAACTAACACAATAGCGATTTACATTATGGTTTGAAACTGCTATACCGCAATAGAAGCAGTTTTTTGAACATTTGTTTGTGAGTTCTATCAGCCCCCTTAAGTGCACTTTATTCCCTATATATATGGATTTTATTCGTGCTGCTTCCTCAAATATATATTTGCTTTGCTCTGTATCAGCCTTTAGTAAATCAATAATCCTTTCTTTGGTAAAAATATTCTCCTTTATTATGTTTTCTACCACTTTCATTTTCTATGATTCTATATAATAAATGGTTTTATCGCTCTATCAAAAATGCCATTTGTCCATGCTATAGCCATTCCGTAGTTGCTAACCGGAATACCGGCGTCTATGGCCGGCTTTAGTCGGTTAGCAATTTGTTTTTTTGTGGCCACACAACCTCCACACTGAATAACCATAGCATAGTCTTCAATTTTGGTTTTTATTTCATCGAGCCCGGCGATAATTTCAAACTCAATATTTTTTCCACTGAATTCTTTAATCCATTTGGGAAGTTTAAATCTTCCAATATCCTCACAACTTAAATGATGAGTACAAGATTCTAAAATGAGAACTTTATCATTATCCTTAAGTTTGGAAAGTTGTGGTGTACCCTCTATATATTTTTGAAAATTAGCCCTCATTCTGGCAAATACAATGCTAAAACCTGTTAAAGGAATATCATCAGGAATTAGTTTAGAAACATAGCCAAAGGCTTGACTATCAGTAATAACTAATGCGGGTTTGATATTTAGTTTCAACACATCCTCCAGTTCAGTTTCTCTTACACACACACAAATGCAGAATTGGTCGAGCACATCTCGAATAGCCATTTGTTGTGGTAATATCATCCTTCCCTCAGGAGCTTCACTATCAATGGGCGTTACAAGTAAAACTATGTCTTTTGGCTTTATCAATCCTTCCAACAATGAAGGTTTCATAAAAACGGACTTCGGAATTGACTTACAAATCTGATCAGTAACCTCTTCCAGAAAATAATCACTTATGGTGTTGATTTCCAAAATTGATGTCCCAAATTTGTTTGTTAATTCTGCCTTTAAATTATCATCTAATTTTGTTTCATCGGTTTTATTATGAAATATTAAAAATGGAACCTCATAATTTTTAAAATTTACAATTAGTTGTTTCTCGTAATTACCAAATGTATTATTTGCAATCAGGAGAATGGCCAGGTCGATGGTTTTAATAATTCCAAGTGTTTTTTCAATCCTTTTTTTGCCCAGTTCCCCAATATCATCTATACCTGCTGTATCGATAATAATTGTTGGCCCGACTCCAAATATTTCAACAGACTTTTTTACCGGATCTGTTGTGGTACCTGCAAAGTCGGAAACAATAGCCACTTCCTGGCCGCAAATCATATTAATGAAAGAACTTTTTCCGTTATTTCGTCTCCCAAAAATTCCTATATGAGGTTTGTTATCTTTTCCTTTCATTAGTAATAGAGATCTCTTTCACCCATTTTTATTAGTTCAATTTTGTTCTTTACCGACAATTCTAATTTTGATTCTCCCAATGTTTCTAT
>PKTD01000288.1 GCA_002869315.1 Marinilabiliales bacterium
CTAACAGTTTGATATCAATGCCTTTCCTAATTATGTAATCTGTTGACATATGTAAATCTATTCATGTTTAATCAGCTGCGAATTTAAGTAAATAAATGTTAATCATTTAGCTTTAGTTTATTTTTCACAAAATTTGTAATTACTCTAAATAAGTTTTTTAATGTTAATTGATTAACAAAAATTGATACATAGGAATTTACGTAATATTTTAACTTTTTATAATTATAATTGGGATTCTTAAAAACTCTAAATTTATGTACTTAATTGTTTGGTTTTTTATGCCTTTTTAGAGGGTTTTTTTAATTAAATTTATACTGTTAATTTTTCACTAGAATAGTTTAGGGTAATGATAGCTTCCTATTAATAGTTAAATGCAAAAATAATATCCCTTTTTTATTAATTTTGAATAATCAGAAGTTATGTATTTTATTTGATCAAAAACAAAAATTATGAGAATTTGCCAAATTTCCAAAATTATATTTTCTATAATTCTATTGTTATTTTTTTCACCTTCAATAGAAGCTCAAATTGTAAACGACAATGTTACCTACGACCCTAACATTCAAACTGTATTACTTCATGAGAGGGGTGATCAGTTATCAGAACCGGTTATTGTACTTGGCTCGGGTAAGCAACTTCAACTTTCTTTTGATGATTTGGGTGATGAGGCATATATATTTCGTTATACTATTATTCACTGCACATCTGACTGGGAAACATCCGATCTCGAGCAAATAGAATATCTGGAAGGCTATTTTGAAGATGAGATTAATGATTATGAATTTTCCTTAAATGCTATACCACAATATATTCATTATGAATTAAAATTTCCCAATGAGGAAATGAGGCTTAAACTTTCCGGTAATTATATAATAAAAGTATATCTCGATAGTCCTGAGCCAGAGAATGTAATTCTAACGAGAAGGTTTTTCGTAGTTGAACCATTAACACATATAGAGGCAAGTATTCCGTTTTATCCCAAGAAATTGGAGTATACAAGGTATAAGCAACAAATTGATTTAAAAATAAATACCCCTGATTTGTTTTCAGCAGAACCAGAGCAGAGGGTAAATGTTAGCATCCGGCAAAATGGAAGATGGGATAATATGAAGAGCAAATTGAAACCTACTTCTATTATGCTAAATACACTAGAATACAATTATCCTGATGGGATAGTATTTGATGGTGGTAATGAATTCAGAAATTTTGATATAAAGAGTTTTTGGTATCAGTCGCCTCAGATTAAGCAAATTATTAGTGATGCTAATGGCTATAATGTAATTTTACATACTGATGGTATTAGAAATGGAAAGCCATTTGAAACTATTGATGACCTAAATGGCAGAAGATATATTAAAGCCAGGAACGATCAGAATTCAAATATTGAGGGAGAATATGCATTAGTGGATTTTGTTTTGTACTCCAAGAAAATTGAGGGTGCCGACATTTATATTTTAGGACAGCTAAACGATTGGAAAATGAATGAACTAAGCCGGATGCATTATAGTCCTGAATCAAATAGGTATTACGGGCAATTATTCTTAAAACAAGGCTATTATAATTATAATTATGTGGTTAAGAAAAAGGATCAAACAGAAGGAGATATTACAATCATTGAAGGTGATTATTGGGACACTAATAATACCTATTATATATACGTTTATTATAGGGAAAGAGTTCCTGAGTACGATCGCCTGGTAGGTTATCTGGAAATGAATTCACATTAGCAGAATGGGAAAAATTTTCCAATATTTGGAAAAAACACATGCTTTTATTGAGTGTAATATACTGTAAAACAATGATATATTAGTCTGGAATAGTATTTGGTGTTGGTTTATTAATTAGACGTTGATAAAAGTACACCAACCAATACAATGAAAAGTTGTATTATAAACTCCACCGGTCATTACAAATAGTGACCGGTTTTTTTATACTTATTCGTATCTTAACGATTCAATTGGATCTAATTGCGCTGCTTTGTTAGCAGGAATTATTCCTGATGCCAGTGCCACTACAAAGGTTAATAATAAGCCTCCGAATATCCATTGCCATGGAATTATAAAAGAACTGCCTATGGCAAGCGATACCAGGTTGCCAATAAGTATTCCCATGATTACACCCAGAATTCCACCCAATTGTGCAATTACAATTGCTTCCGCCAGAAATTGATTTCGTATAGTTTTACTCCTAGCCCCAATTGCTTTTCTAATTCCTATTTCTCTTGTTCTCTCAGTTACTGATACAAGCATAATATTCATTAATCCTATGGCAGCGCCCAATAATGTTATGGCTCCAATTATTGTTGCTCCCCATTGAATTTTACCTGTAAGGCTAATGAGCATATTTGCTATATTATCACTTTTTATTATAGCAAATGAATCATCAAAACCCAGTTTGTCTTTTCTTATCTTTCTCATTAGTCCGGTTGCTTCACCTATGGCCGCATCCATATTATTCTGTGCATTAACCATC
>PKTD01000127.1 GCA_002869315.1 Marinilabiliales bacterium
AAATAATTTATGACAATCTTAAAAACTATGATTTTCCAATAGCCTTTGGTTTCCCTGCCGGCCATATGAATGATAATCGGGCGCTGGCACTGGGAAGAGAATACCAACTAGTTGTTAGTGAAGGGGGAGCAAAACTAAAGGCTAAAGGCTAAAGTGAAAATACAAAGCGAATAGTAAAAAAGAATTTGATATTAGATTATCAATGACCCATAACTATTCACCATTAAGGATTAAGGAAAAACCATTTACTAATTATCGATGACCAATAAACACACTTACAACCATGCCTACGTTAAAACTTACGCTTGCACAGAAATTTCAGCGTATGAGCACGATTTACAAGCATGATAACAAAGACAACAATAAATAAATATTGACTAATTACTAAAACCCACAACCATGGCTGAACATAACGAATTCGGTAAAAAAGGAGAGGAGAAAGCATCGGAGTTTCTTAGAAAAGAAGGTTATACTATTTTAGAGAAAAACTGGCGCTTCGGAAGAGATGAAATAGATATAATTGCAAGAGACAAGAATGAACTGGTAATTGTAGAGGTAAAAACACGTGCAACTGATTTCTTCGGATACCCGGAGGATTTCATCAATAAAGGGAAGATGAAACGATTAGTGAGGGTGGCATCAGAATATATTGATCAAAAAAATATAGAAATGGAGTGTCGCTACGACTTTGTTTCCATAGTTATGAATAAAAAGAAGTTTGAAATACGCCATATTAAGGACGCTTTTTACCCTTAAAATAATTAATCTCCAGGAGGTAAAGCATTGAATATCAGCAACGGAACATTTATATGAAACAATAATTTACGAGTTACGCTTGGCTCAAATAGTCTTCTTATAAATGCCTTTTTATGGTGAGTAAGAGCTAATACATCAACATCATTCTCTTCAATAAAATCAGTTAGTGCAATTTTAATATCATCTGAATTCAATAATTTGCATTCAAATTTATATGTATCCATAACCTTATACATATAGTCTTTTATTTTCTTCATTTGACTGTTATCAAAAGGATCATTATCCCTAAAAGCGGAATGCACGCAATAAATTTTCGAATTAAAGGGCTTCACTAATGTTACTAATTTCCTCAAAGCTGAATAGTCAATTTCATCAAAATTTGTGGCATATAAAACCCTTCCGGGTGACTTAAATTCATTGGCATTATAAAGTTTTGGCACTGCTACAACAGGAAGTTTGGCTTTTTGAATAATATCGGCTGTTACGCTTCCCAGGGAGGCAAAGCCCTCGATTTCAGACCCACGTGTGCCCATAACTATTAATCCGGGTTTATACTCTTCAGCATAATTTAAAATAATATCTACAGAGTTGCCTTTAAACAATTCGTAAGTAATATTTACCCCTTTAATTTTCTTTTGTTTAATTATAGCATCTAGCCTTGATTTAAGACTCTTCAAACTATTATTTGTTTCCAATTCAATTTCAGAAATCACATCATCAAGATTCAATTGAAATGCAAATGATTCCAAATAGGAGTTTGGACTTCCAATGGGGTCAAGATAGGCATTTATCAGTTTTATATCAGCTTTCAACTGAGCCGCCAGCTGAAGTGCATAAATAGCAGCATTTTCAGAGTGATGTGAAAAGTCGACAGGTACAAGAATTCTCCTTATGCTTTTCATATACTCTACGGCTTTTTTCTTTTCATAACCGTATGCAGATCTAAAGTCTTCAAAGATACTGTTGGCTTTTTCAAAATCAGTGCTATTAATATTTACATGCACCCCACCTGCCGATTCTTTAAGTCGGTTTATATTCGACATAAAACATTCTATACCATTTTTTTCAAGCATGGCCGATAATAGCTGTGCTCTCATATAGGTAAGTGTGGCTATTGTAACAATTTCTGATGGCATGGTTTTAAAATTTGTTTTCGTAAATATAACAAATTTAAAAGCCTTTTGCAAGTAATAAAGGTTTAATTATCAAATAATTTGCGTTGCGTATCAAACATTTAGTAATTTTGCCGTCCTTATAAAAATTGAAAATGAAGACAAGATCAAATAAACCATATTCTCGTAAAAACTCTGATAAATCCAAAAGTGAAAGAACTAGTGGAGGAAGAAAGAAAACTTCTTTCGACAAGCCAAGGAAAAATTATTCAAAATCAAAGTCGGTTCGTGAGGAAAAAGATGGAGGTACTTACACTATTCGTTTAAATAAATACCTGGCAGATGCCGGAATTTGTTCCAGACGCGAAGCTGACGTGCATATTGCAGGAGGTGCAGTAACAGTAAATGGAAAAATTGTAACCCAACTTGGTACAAAAGTTCTGCCTACGGATAAAATACAATTTGGTGGTGAAACGCTTAGCAGAGAAAAGTTAAGATATTTTCTACTAAACAAACCCAAAGGATTTATTACAACCTCCAAAGACCCTCAAGACAGGAAAACAGTTATGAACCTGGTTGAAAATGCTTGTAAAGAGAGAATTTATCTGGTGGGGCGCCTCGACAAAAATACTGTTGGTTTACTTATGTTCACCAACGACGGCGAACTGGCAAAAAAACTTACCCATCCTAAACACGAAATAAAAAAGATTTATCATGTATTTCTTGATAAAGGTATTAGCAAAGGGGATCTTGAAAAAATAGCAAACGGATTGGAACTGGAAGACGGTCTTATAAAAGTTGATAAGGTTTCATGGGTGCTTTCTGAAAATGATAAAAAACAAGTAGGTATCGAACTCCATTCTGGCCGAAACAGAATAGTAAGAAGAATATTTGAACATCTTGGATATGAAGTTGTTAAACTGGATAGGGTATATTTTGCCGGACTTACAAAAAAAGATTTACAGAGAGGAAAATTCAGAGAATTAAGCGAAAAAGAAGTCAATCTGCTAAAACGTCTAAAATAAAAAAATCCTTGCCTGATATTTCAAACAAGGATTTGATTTAATTTTTATAATACTTAACCCGCCTGCAAATCAGAAGCACCTGGCAACATTCCTTCCAACTGATCAGGATTGTGTATTAATACAGGAATGTGTTGAGGACAGATATAATATTTATTATGCTTATATGAAAGTTCCACTAAAGGAACCTGATCTTCATTTTTCTGACATACTAAACATGCCTTTTCTTTATTTTCTTCCATAATAATTGCTTTAAAATTTTGGGCAAATATCAATAAAATTATTGAATAATTTAAGTTCTGTTTTACTGAAATTTGATTTGTGATAAAACTAGTTATTAGATATTAATTACAGCCTTTTTAAAGTTTTGAGTAATAAATCCATATATGTTATCAAATAATAATTTTCAGATTATATCACCTATTACCAATCACTACTTACTAATCCATAATGACCAATGTCACCGATCATAATAAAAGAAAATTGTTAGTTTTGCTGCATACAAAAAAAGGATTATGAACACACTTGACCAACTGAAAAAATTAACCACTGTTGTAGCCGATACTGGGGATTTTAAATCCATGGAAAAATATAAGCCACAAGACGCTACTACCAATCCTTCACTTATATTTCAGGCAGCACAAAACCCTAAATACAAACATCTTATAGACGATGCGGTATCTTATGCAAAAACATCGGGATTTGATGGCGACAGAAGAATGAGATCATGCATAGAAAAACTTTTTGTGAATTTCGGGCTGGAAATTTTAAAGATAGTTCCGGGAAGAGTATCAACAGAAGTTGATGCCAGATTATCATTTCGTATTTACGACACCATTTCCTATGCAAAGAGTTTAATTCGCTTATACGAAAAAGAAGGTGTTTCGAGAGACAGAATTCTAATAAAAGTTGCTGCCACATGGGAAGGAATTAAGGCTGCAGAAATTCTTGAAAAAGAAGGAATACATACTAATCTGACATTGCTGTTCAGCAAAACACAGGCCATAGCATGTGCTGAAGCAGGAGTGCAGTTAATTTCTCCATTTGTAGGAAGAATCCTCGACTGGTACAAACAAATTAATGGTGTTGATCATATTCCTGCCAAAGAAGATCCGGGTGTTTTATCAGTAAGTGAAATCTATAATTATTATAAGAAATTTGGTTACCAAACTGAGATTATGGGTGCCAGTTTCAGGAATAAGGAAGAAATAATTGAGTTGGCAGGTTGTGACCTGCTTACCATTTCGCCAGCCCTTCTCGAAGAACTTGAGAATTCGGATATTCAGATAGAAGCAAAACTAACTACCGACAATGCTCAAAAAGCTAAACTCACTAAAGTAAGTCTTGATGAAATGAATTTCCGCTGGTTAATGAATGAAGATCCTATGGCAACAGTAAAACTTTCAGAAGGCATCAGAAATTTCAGCAAAGATTTAAGAAAATTAGAACTGTTTATTGAAGACTTGTTCTAATTTCTGTTTTTAAGATTTTTAAATTTACTGCGCAAATCCGTTAGAATTTCTGAAGATATTTCTTCAATGGGTTTATTGGTGACATTAATTACTGTCCATTTGGGATGTGTACGATAAATTCCGGATGCATAATTCAATTCTTTTTGGATATACGATTTATTGGAATAATCACCTGTATTTCCGCCTAAATATCCATCTCGAATTTTTCTAAGTTCTGCCAGCCTATGAGCATATGTGGTAAGGCAAAAAACTCTTGCTGGGTTTACTTTATATACTTCCTCCGGAATATTGATTCCCAAAACAATTGGAATATTGGCTACCAGCCATCCTTTATGAGCCATATATACGCTAAGTGGAGTTTTAAAGGTTCGGGATACTCCCAGTAATACTATATCTGCCCTGTCCAATTCCTCTGTTCTAAGTCCGTCATCATGGCGAAGAGTATATTCTACAGCCTCAATACGCTGAAAATATGCTTTATTCAATACCTCAAAAATACCAGGGGTTTCAGATGGAGCATTTGAAAAGTTATGCGACAGTTGAGCAAGCAACGGACCCATAATGTCGATTGTGCCAATATCATGCAACCTTGCATGCTCCAAAACAAGATGCCGTAATCTTTTAGATACTAATGTATGTACAATCAACCCGTTTTCATTATGGGCTTCATCAATGATTTCCATCACTTGATCTTCTGTTCTTACACCTGATTTAATATGAGTTTCAACCTCAGAATCAGGAAACTGAACCAGAGCGGCTTTTAATGCTTGTTGGGCTGTTCTACCAGTACCATCTGAAATAATGAATATTTTATGCTTCATTTTTTTGGTTTAGTTCAAATATACGAAAAGCTACTTAAAGTAGAGTATTAAAAAAGGCCATCTTGCCTAAGCAAAACAGCCTTTTAATTTTATCCTTTTAGTAAGGACATCAACGATTTAATTTGAAAACTCAAACATTAACCAAAATTTTTCTCTGTATTTGTTATCTGCTAACTGTTCCTGAAGGGAAATTCAAGTTTTGCATCATATCATATACAGTATGATCTGTTGCCATGGCAGGAATATCGTGCACCAATGGTTTTAATGTAAAAGGTGCTTCACTATTATCAGGATATGGCTCAATACTTATTACCGCTTTTCCACCAGCAATATCAGTTGGGAAACTTAATCCTGAAGGAGCATTCATAAGAAAATCTTCTCCTGGGAAAAACCCATCACTACCATTTACATCTGGCAAAGCCATGCTTCCGCTATAAGGATCATCCATATCGGTTGCCATAACATTGGTGAATTTACCTGTTGTTACGGCTGTTCCATTAATAACTGTCCAGCCTTCATACATCCATCCGTCAGGAAGAGTTGGGAGTGTTAAACCTACTGTTGGGGAGCCCGTTGCAAGATCTAAAAACCAAATACCACTGTTTTCATCTGAGTCAGCGCCATTGGTTGGTGTTGCAAGTATATATTTACCTGCTGCATTTGAGAAATCTCCAACTGGTGCAACATCTACACTTGCTGTATTTCCTGAAAAGTCACCTGCAAGAATTTTAGTCGCTGCAGGATTTGGATCGGTATCATTCATTGGTTCTATTGATAAAACAAATTTTGTGGCATTATCAACATACATTTCATCCAGTTCAAAACTTGTTTTGGATAACATACCATTGGCATCTACGGTAAAGGTTCCGGTTGAAACAGGTGAGCCGTCAACAATAAGCCATCCTTCGTAAACGAAATCTGAGCCCAGGTCATCTAGACCACTTAAATTTAATGTTATGCTTTTCATTGTTTTTGGATCCATATCATCATCTTTTTTACAAGAAGAAATTAGGAATAGTCCGATTAGTGCGAATAGAATTAATTGTGTTTTTTTCATTTTCATGATTTTTAATTATTAAAATTTATACTTTCAATAGTGTTTATGAAAATGAAGCTTAAATAGTTGCCTAAGGATTAAAATAAAAATGAAATGCCTACTTTCAGGTTGAATTCGTGCACGTTAGTCGACATATTATTTTGTAGGTTAACATCATCAATATTGCCTAAATACCTGAATGAGGTATTAAATTGCAGGTTTTTTCTCAATCGGTAATTAAAACCAGTTCCGATATAATAATTGAAATAAATATCTTTAAAGTCGGGGTTAGCATTCTGCTGCTCCCCTACAACTTCCATTTCCTGCCCTTCGTGCAAAATGCGTGATGTGAATTCGCTCCCATCAATTACTGATTTATTGAACCTAAAACCTCCCTCTACTATCCACTTAAGTCTGCTTTTGCCCAATAATTTATACTCAATTCCAAAAGGTATCGATAAATATTGGATTGTTTGATGAGTTTCCATATCTGCTTGCATTAATTCTCCGTCAGGGAGAAAAGCAGAACCCGGGAAATGATAAGTTATGCTGGTAGCAACATCTCCAAAAGGTGTTGGCATAGGAATATCAGATGTGTTGGATTTATCACCGTTAGGCATTTCCTGTTCGGTTGAAGAATTGTAACTAAAGTAAATATTAGACCTGGACCAACTTTTTATTTCCGACTTGCCGACACCAAAAACCAAAGCAATTTTGTTGGAAAAATGATACTTAAGTTCCAGGCCATAATTACTTGAATACAAGAACACAGGAGAGGTATTTTCAATTCCTTCTATCATGTCTCCTGTAAGATAGGTTGATGTTATAGTAGGCGTAAAAAATGCTCCAATTCCGATTTTCCCTTTATCATTGAAATATGGCGGTTCTTCAATTAAAGATGAGGTCTCTGGAGCTTCTCTCATCATGTTTTCACCTGATATGTTTTTTGCATTCTCTATGGAAAGGATATCCATTTTGAGGTTAGAACCAAACTTTTCCAATTCACTGATTTCTGTAGATGGTTCAACAGGTATTTTAGTATTATCAACTGTTGCTTTTAAATTATTCTTTTCTGAACTATAGTAGTTTACAACTTGCTCATTATCATTTTTCTTAAGCTTGGGATCGACTCCAGCATAAACTACCTTATTATTATTATCAGTTTCAACTCTTTGAATGTCAAGGCTTTCTTCTGAGTTTAATATGTCGGTATTACTTAATTCCCTACTTTCTTCAGATGGAGTTTCGTTATTAATTATATCATTGTTTTCATTAGTATCATATAGAGAGTTTTGGTCATTTAAATTATTTATGGTTTGTATTGTATCCTGGGAATCGGCTGAAGCAAAATTGTTGTTAGTATTTCTATTCCACAACAGAAATATTATAAGTAATGTTGTAAGAAGTAATCCGGCAACAATAAGAATTATATTTTTCCATGAAACAAAAAGCCCACTTTCCTTCTGTATTTCAGGCAGTACTTTATCAAAAACATTATCCGACGGTATATTCCAGTTATCTTCTCCGGAAGTTTCATCAGATAGATGCTTTTTAAAGAAATTTTCCAAGTTATCAGCCATTTTATTAGTGATTTAAGACTGTTTCCAATTGATTTCGTAACATTTTTTTTGCTTTTAATAATTGTGTTTTTGAAGTGCTTTCAGAAATGCCAAGAACATCTGCGATTTCTTTATGTTTATACCCTTCCACCACATACATATTAAAAACAACTCTATAACCTTCAGGAAGTTTTTGTATCAAAAGCGTAAGTTCCTTGGCCCCAATATTATCAAACACATCTTCATGAAATGTAATCTGAGTCTCATAGTCGTCGACGTTTTGGTGAAAATCTAGTTTCTTCCACTTTCTAAGATATTGCAGAGCAGCATTCACCATAATTTTATTCGACCAGGCAGAAAACTCCGCTTTTTTACTATCGAACTGTTTCAAATTAGTGAATACACTTATCAAACCTTCCTGAAGTATATCCTCTGCCTCAATTTTACTATTGGCATATCTTAGGCATATCATAAACCATTTTACCCTATACTTCTCGTATAAAGCGCGTTGTGCATGAGCGTTTTTTCTCAAGCACTTTTTAATCATTTTTGATTCTTCTGAATTCAAATTAAATTGATTCTAATTATTGCCTAATCTCAAAGATACATATTTAATAGCTCTTTACTAATTATATGCTTTTGATCATAAAATAGTTGCCTCTTATAACAACTTGTTTTTTATGAAAAACACATAATTATTTAACGTATAAATTTCTTTTCAGAACTTCCATCATCGTATTGAAAAACTAAAATCTGGCCTTTTGTATCAGGGGAGGTTTCTCTTCCCATAATATCTACTACCCTTACAAGTCTTCTTTCCCTATTATCAAAAGGGGAATTTTCATCAATACTAACTGTTGTTTGCTTTACCAAAAAGATAGTCCCTACCTGAGGATGAGGTACTTCATCATCCCAATAATTATAATGCATTTCCAAAGTGTCGTTTTCAAAATATACAATTTCATAGAAAAAATGCTGATAAAAATACTGCCCTGCATAAACAGTTTTTAAATACCACCAATGATATCTGTTAGTCTCAGCATCAAATTCGCTTTCCTGAGTATTTGGATATATGGTTGGCATTAAATGACCAGAAGTTTCGGTATAAAATCCATCTTCCTCAATAATCATTGTCATGGGATCGTTGTATCCGTCAAAACTTTCACTGCTAATATATCCTTCCCAGATACCAACAAAATCTTCAAATTCATACTGAGAATAACTGCTTTTATTTGCCATTAAAGAAAAGGCTGAAATCAAAATAATAGTAATTGTAGTTTTCATATTTTATTTATTATTGATTAGTACTATTTCATTATGCAACAATTAATAAAATAGTTGCCTGAAGATTTATATTTATTTAAAATAATAAAGAGAACTTGCAATTAGGTATTTTTCGAATTAATTTTATAGGCTCTATTTACCAGACAATTAAGTAGTATGAAAATCACATATTGGATACCAAAAAAATCTTTAATTTTTTTTATTGTCTTATCCGTATTTTTTGTTGTTAGCGGTTGTAAAAAGAAAAGTTCAGATATTGAAATTATAGACGATAGCACCTTGATATCAATGATGGAAGAAACTCAAAACAAAATTGGTGCACCGGGCTGGATGCTAGGAGTGAAAATGGGAAATAAATATTATAAATACGCAGGAGGTTTGGCAAACAGAGAAGGAAAGATCCCGATGGTGGATAATTTTCAGATTAGAATTGGCAGCATTTCAAAAACCTTTACAGCCACTCTTGTTTTGATATTATGTGATGAAGGCATTTTAAATTTAAATGACAAATTAAGCAATTATTATCCCGAATATCCTCAATCTGATAAAATTACCATCAGCCAATTACTGAAACATACTTCAGGCATTATTACATGGGATGAAAACGACAGCATACGTAATCAAATTTATGAGGGATCCTATGATTGGACCATTGATAAACTAATTGACTGGGCCTCAACACAAGATTTACTTTTTGAACCATGAAGCGGTTTCAACTACTCTAATATTGGTTATTTCCTTTTGGGAAAAATTATAGAAGAAAACACGGGTTCAACTGTTATTGAACTGATAAATGATAAAATTTGTATACCATTAAAACTGGAAAACACTTTTATGTCTTCATCAGCAGAGTTTCCTGGCGAAACTATTCATGGATATGATGAATCGAGCGGAAGTATTGATGATATAACAGGAACGCAAGCCGCAAATGCAATAAATTTTGAATTATCGTGGACAGCAGGAGGTATTATTTCAACCATTGATGATATGGCTGTTTGGGCACGTGCCTTATCTAATGGTAGTCTGATTAGTGAAAACATGCATGAGCAGCAAATGCCTGTATTAAACCCTCCGTCCGAAACCAATCCATATTATTCCGGCTACGGCATGGGCATCAAGCAAAGTGATAAATGGATTGGCCACAATGGCGCTATTTCAGGCTATGTTTGTTATATGTTTTATTATCCTGAAAAAGATGTTAGCATAGTTACTTTCTTCAATAAGTTTAGTGCTTTTAATGAAGAGATAAATTTGAAGGATATCACGGCAGTGGGACATAATTTTATGGGTATTGCAAAATATGTTTGTCCTGAGACCCTGATACCAGAAGAATAATCATTATAAACTCGAGATTATTATTTTATGATTTTAAATGATGTTTGACTCTTGTTATTTATTAGTCTGAATATATAAATGCCATTATTGTAATCACTCATATCATAAGTATAATTAACATCATAAACTTTTATTTCATCTAATAATTTACCCTGTAGGTTAAAAACATTAATAATAGTTGTCCCTGAAGGTAAAGTAAGATTCAACTCATTAATTACAGGGTTTGGAAAATAAGAGAATCTAAACTTTTCATAATCATTAATTGCCGACGGTAAACAACTTCCAATTTCATAAGTATCCATATTTGCTGAATTATTGTGCTCTCCCTGCCCAGGATATGAATACGTATAGTAGAAATATATTTTTGTCCCTTCACTTGCATTTATCTGATATGGCTGATTGGGTGTTACATGATAGCCAGGAAGACTATTGGCATTAGTACCATAATAAAGTATGCATGTAGGATTACCAACACCAGGTACTGATGGTATAAATGTTAATGTAGGATTATTATCGTCGGGTGAAAATTCATAGTTGAATTCACCGTTAAATGAACTTCCATAGCATGATGGAGCAGGAGTTAATTCAATATTTACTGGCTCCGATTCAGATGACATACCTTCGTTATCATAGGCAACGGCTGTTATTTGATATTCTCCCACTGAAGATGTCCATTCTGTAGTATATGGGCTTTCAAAAACAGTAGATAAATACTCACCATTCACAAAAAATTCAACTTTATCGATATAACCATTTAAATCAGAGGCGTAGGCTGATATTGTTATCGCATCATTTTCAATAAATACTGCATCTTCAAGAGGATAATTAATTGCCACATTTGGAGGTAAATTGGTGGTACTACTTGAAATTACATAAACTTCATCTTCATCAAAATAACTTCCATTATCCACTTTTAATTTTACCAGATAAACACCCTCTTCAAGAGAAGAGACAATTGGTTGCGAACTATTATTATCCGAAAATATTAACTCTGAGGGTCCATATATTTGAGTCCATGTATAATTCAAATTAGTACCATCAGGATCACTACTATTACTACCATCAAGTGAACCCGATGTTTGAGGTAATACAACAAATAAGTTCTCACCGGCATCAGCAATAGGTTGGTTATAATCAAGTGGTGATTCGTAAGTAAAGTTCATTTCCCCCAAGTTTAATTCTCCATTATTAAAATACAAACGAAGAATTTGTTTACCAGATTTGAGTGCTACATTATTTATAGTCTTATTGGACCAGTTATCCCAATCACCCGTATAAGAAACTGAAATATTTTGAGCAATAATTACATTATCTGATTCAATATCAAATGGTCCACCACCACTTTGATTTCCACATGCATATCTAAAATTCAAAGAATAGTAGCCTGCTTCTTGCACGTAAATCGTGTATTCCAGCCATTCTCCTGATGAAATCCACCCTACCACTGCTCCTTCATTAAAATCTAATGAAGCATCCACATATTCATTTAAACGATAGTCGCCATTATTATTTATTGAAACATCGCTATAAGATATTCCCTGACCTATGCCTCCTTCAAACTTATCATAATTACCGGCAAAAATACTTCCCGGAATTTCATTAGCCTCATTTACAAAAGATACCTGACTGCCAACAGTAATAGGTATAAGATTTGTAAGATTAAAATTGGAACCGTCATAAATTTTTGCATAACAACTATGAGTACCAAGTTGAAGGTTATCCGCTGTGAAAATAAAAGGAGGTTCTGACATTTGCCCAATAATTTCACCATCGATATAAAACTCAACATTTGTAGGTGTACCTCCGTCTACCTGTACTGATAAATCAATACTTCCACCAGGAAAGGCTTCCGAGTAGGAGGAACTAATAATTCCTTTTAAAGGAATATCCAAACTGGTCGCCATAGTATTGGCAGGTACTTCAAGTATATATCCATCAGAAAAATTTACACTTATATCCTGATTATTATAATTATGGGCGGTATATATTGTTTCACCATCTTTTGTAAAAGCTGCTGCTATAGGATAATCAGCGGATATGTTTGGATTAACATTCCCAAGAACATTCATAGAGTGTAACCAATGATATGTTTGTGCATCGGAGACTCCAAATTTCAAGGATCTATCCGGATATGAATCGTATAAGTTTATTGCTTGTTGGGGATTTGTAAATGACAAATACTGCCACATTATATCATGCCATAAATTATCATTTGCCTCATTTTCCAGAATACCGGTATTATCTTCAATCTCATTCCACAATTCATTGACATATTCAATATTATGGCCCAGATAAAGGGAACCTCCGTGAATAGGGTACATTTCTATTCCATATGATGCAGCAATATCACTGGTCCAGAAAGTCCCGTTATCGTAACTATTTCCCCATACTCTTGAAACCAGTCTATATTGTTGGTTAGGACCAAAATTACGATTATACATATCAAACCAATATTCTTCAATTGCCGACTGTTCCGTTGTGTAAAGATATATTCCCAAATCTCTAATCTCGTCATTTCCGGTTATAGTACCCCAATGTATAAGTGATGAATTAAATTGCATACTTTCAGAGGTAGACTCCTGGTCGTTACCCTGAGGAAAAGTTGCAAAACCATTGGCCCAGCAATGCCCTGCATATGGGCTAAAATTCCTTAAAAAGGGGAACATTTCATCATTTCTGTCGCTGGAGGCTGCATCCCTCACAAGCAGATTAATCATTCCTCCCCATTGCTCTGACCAGCCTGGTTCAAACTGTTCAATAAATGATGCGGCATGGATAAAATAGCCCCAATGAAAATGATGATCATTTAAATTACCATCCTGACCATGGCCGGCAGGGTAACCTATCATTGCCGACCAGGTGTCATTATAATAAAACAAAAATGCAACTTCACTTAAGTTGGCAGAAAGCCAGTCTTCCAGGCGAGTTTTTACAGTATTTATAATTTTATCACGAGCAATTGTATTGCCTGTTAAATCTGCAACTCGGGCAGTTTGTATGAGTCTGTTCATCATTTGGCCCTCATTATATGAATCCGTCCATGTACTTAAACCATCGTTCTCTAGTTGTTTAACTTTTTCATCAAGTTTTTGGGGATTGAATCCATCACTATAGTTATCCAAATAAGGCATTGTAGGTAAAATACCGTAAAAAGTATTTTCTACACTAAAAGAATTAGCTCCCATAGTTTTTAATTCACCTCGCACTGTGGCATATGAATATAAATCAGGTGAAGGAGAATCAGCGGATAGGTTCGCCCATTGATGAGGTAGCAATCCAATCAGCATAGCCGTATCGCTTCCTTCTTTAACTTCAGTATCTATTATAAAATCAGTTCTAATTATTGAAGTTGAATTATCATAATTCCAGGAAGTTCTTGTGTTCGAGGGAAACACAAAAGCATACTTTTTATATTCAGTTGCTACATCTGTAATATTAGAAGCATCTAAAGGAATAAAGGCTAAAGACCAATAATTCTTACCATTTAAATCAGAAGTATAAATACCAGCGTTCTGTGTCCAAACGCTACCTTCAGGAGCATAAACTGCGAAATCTGCCCCATTTCTAACATCTGTTATTATTAATAATTCATTTAAAACAGTCACATTTCCACTTGTGACATTTATCTTAGCTATATCATTTGTATTCTTTGTAAAATATAAAAACGGCATTCCAATACCTGACGTAGCAGTAAAATTATGTTCCCCGTTACTCCACTCCATGCTTACTAGCCAATCGGAATAATCAACAACATTGGATACCGAGGAATTTAATCCTTCAACACCAATAGTTACAGGCATAATATCATCAATAACTCCCCATGGAATATAAGTTGCCACAAGGCCCTGATTTACTGTTTTTAAAGTAAATGGATAGTTAAACAAATTGTCGGAATGACTATTTTTTATTTTGGAAGACCACCAATCATTAGTTGGAACAGGTTTGGAAGTGGCATTACCTGAGATAAATGGTGTCCCCGATGGGTATGTGTTTCTTCCCGCAGCATCCACTCCGGGAAATTGAGTTGTATAACTACCATCCCCAACATCAACGATTTGTGCACTCAAAAGTTCAAATGAAAATATTATTAAAAGGACGGATGAGAGTTTTAGTAAACCCTTTAAATTATTGTATATATGCATTTTGCAAATATCTACCATTTCTTTGTACGTCTTATTAATCCAAACTCATTAAAACTACATCATAATTATAATTTAAATACATCATTTATACTACACGATCAAATAACTAATTGTATTTAAATTAAGTATATAAATACATTCAAACTACATATTTCATTCATATAGTAAAAATTGGCTAGCAAACTTAATTTTCCGATTCTTGGCATTGATTTGCTATTGACATTGGTAAACGAGCAATGCACCAAACTTATATATGTTTTTATAATTCAATGTGATATAATTCATATTTAACAGACAATTAACACAAACAATTTGGTTTGCCTTAACAGTTTTTTTTATTTGCTTATTGATATTCATTCTAAATAACAAATTAAAAATTAATTTATGAAATTAAACAGTTTAATTATTCTCTTTTTTGCAGCAGCCACACTAAGTTTTACAGGATGTAGCAAAATTGAAGACGCACTGGATGTAAAATTTGACACTACTTTTTCTACAGATTTGGAAATTGATGTTCCTGCAGAATCAAGAGAATTAAATGGAACAGAATTTTTAGCAGATACAATTATCGATCTGACATCCAATAGCAAATTCAACGAATATAAAGACAAACTTAAAAGTGTAACAACCAAAAGCATTGTTTTAACAGTAACTTCCATTAGTGAAGATACCGTAAATTTAAGTTTAGTTGGTTTTGCAATATTAACTCCTGATATTAGTGTTAGTTATTTTCATAATGTTGAAGCTATGACTATAACAAATGGATATTCCTACGCTATTGAATCAGGTTCAAATGAATTTGATACATTAAATGCAATATTATTAAATGGTGGTAAGATTGCTGTAACTTATAGTGGTATAA
>PKTD01000025.1 GCA_002869315.1 Marinilabiliales bacterium
AGAAATTCTTTTTCCGGTACCATTCCATCCTGTATTTACCAAATATGCCTCAGCGCCATTTTCTTCCATGCGTTTAACTAACTCCTGACCATACTTAGTTGGGTGAAGTGTTAAAAACGCTGCACCAAAACAAGCTGAGAATGTTGGTTTTGGAGATGTAATACCACGCTCAGTTCCTGCAAGTTTTGCAGTGAAGCCCGATAAGAAATGATATTTTGTTTGATCTTTAGTCAGTTTTGAAACAGGAGGCATAACACCAAATGCATCAGCTGTTAAGAAGATTACCTTCTTGGCATGGCCTGCTTTAGATACAGGTTTAACGATATTGTCTATATGATAAATAGGATAAGAAACACGTGTGTTTTGTGTAACATGACCATCATTAAAATCAATTTTACCATTTTCATCAACACTTACATTTTCAAGAAGTGCATCTTTTCTTATGGCATTATAAATATCTGGTTCACTCTCTTTGTCAAGATTTATGGTTTTCGCATAACAGCCGCCTTCAAAGTTGAAAATACCTTCATCATCCCAGCCGTGCTCATCATCACCTATAAGAGCTCTTTTAGGATCTGTTGAAAGAGTAGTTTTTCCTGTTCCTGAAAGTCCAAAGAAAATAGCAGTGTCACCATCATTTCCAACATTTGCTGAGCAATGCATTGCAGCCATTCCTTTTAAAGGAAGGTAATAATTCATGATTGAGAAAATACCTTTTTTCATTTCTCCACCATACCAACTTCCTCCTATAACGGCTTTTCTTTCAGTTAAATTAAAGGCAACGAAAACCTCGGAATTAAGTGGTTTACCATTAGCCTGTTTCATTGATTTCCAGTCAGGATTAGTTGCTTTTGAAGCGTTAATCACAACGAAATCAGGCTCAAAGTTGTCTAATTCTTCTTCTGATGGTCTGATAAACATATTTTTCACAAAATGTGCTTGCCATGCTACTTCTACAATAAATCTAACTTTAAGTCTGCTATTTTCATTTGCACCTGCATAACCATCCATAACAAACAATCGCTGTCCGCTTAATTCTTTGGCTCCAATGTCATACATCTTTTTCCAAACCTCATTGTCAATTGGCTTGTTGTCTGAGGATTTAGCCTGATCTGACCACCAAACAGTGTTTTTAGTAGTGTCATCAAGTACTATGTATTTGTCTTTAGGTGATCTACCGGTAAATATCCCGGTCATTACATTTACTGCACCCAGTTCAGTTTTCTCTCCTCTTTCGTAACCTTCCAGATCAGATCTCAATTCTTCCTGATAAAGTTCGTCATAAGACGGATTGTGAATCACATCAACCGGATTTACAATGCCATAACTTTGTAAAGCTTCTTTAATTTTATTTAAATCTTTAGCCATAACTAATAATTTGGAAATATTTTATAAGTTTCAAATGGCAAAACTAAAAAATTAAATCGTTTGCGGGGCTGTTTTTTAATAACATTAGTTGTTTACTAAACAGATTTAAAATTATTCTTAATAATAATAATTTTCACTTATATTTCCGGTTTTTGAAAAACCTAATGATTTATCATATTTTTAATTAGAATTTTTAATAAAAAAAGCCTTCTTACCACTAGGTAAGAAGGCTTTTTTATATAATAGGTCAGATTAAGAATTTTTCTTTTTCCAACTTTTCTTGTTCATAATAACGGACTGTGCTGCAGCTAGACGTGCAATTGGCACACGATAAGGAGAACAACTTACATAATGTAATCCTGCACGATGACAGAACTCAATTGATGATGGCTCACCACCATGCTCCCCACAAATACCCAATTTGATATTTTTGCGTGTCTTCTTTCCTTTCTTAACAGCCATTTTTACTAACTGGCCAACACCTTCCTGATCAAGTGCCTGGAAAGGATCATTTTTAAGAATACCTTTATCAAGATAAACTTGTAAGAATTTGCCAGCATCGTCACGTGAATAACCGAAAGTCATTTGTGTAAGGTCGTTAGTACCAAATGAGAAGAACTCAGCGGATTTTGCAATTTCGTCGGCTGTAAGTGCAGCGCGAGGAATTTCAATCATAGTTCCAACTAAATGATCAATCTTATCATTTCTTTCTTCAAATACCTTAGCGATGGTTTCTCTAACAATAGTTTCCTGCATCTTCATTTCAGCAAGAGTTCCTGTTAAAGGAATCATAATTTCTGGATGTGCTTTTATCTTACGTTTTTTAAGATCTAAGGCAGCCTCAATTATAGCTCTGGTTTGCATTTCTGTAATTTCAGGATATGTATTTCCTAAACGACATCCACGGTGACCAAGCATAGGGTTGAACTCTGAAAGATCTTCAACTTTTTGTTTGATAACTTCCACATCAACACCCATAACGTCTGCCATTTCCTGCTGACCTTTTTCGTCGTGAGGAACAAACTCGTGTAATGGTGGATCAAGCAAACGAACTGTTACAGGAAGATCCTGCATTGCTTCGAATATGCCTTCAAAATCTTTTCTTTGGATAGGAAGTAATCTGTCAAGAGCTTCACGACGTCCCTGCTCATCTTCAGCAAGTATCATTTCTCTCATGGCAATAATCTTTTCATCACCAAAGAACATATGCTCGGTACGACAAAGACCAATTCCAGTAGCACCGAATTCTCTTGCTACTTTCGAATCGAAAGGAGTATCAGCATTTGTACGCACTTTAAGTTTTGCCTTTTTGTCGGCTAATCTCATAAGGTCACCAAAATCACCACTTAACTTAGCTTCCATAGTTTTGATCATTCCATCATAAACCTCACCAGTGGAACCATTAAGCGAAATATTATCACCCTCTTTATATACTTTACCGTCCATTTGTAATGTACGGGCTTTGTAATTTACTTTTATACTTCCGGCTCCTGATACACAGCATTTTCCCATACCACGGGCAACAACAGCAGCGTGTGATGTCATACCGCCGCGAGCAGTTAAAATGCCTTCTGCTTTGTCCATACCTGCTAAATCTTCAGGTGATGTTTCAATACGTACAAGTATAACTTTTTTGCCTTCTGCAGCCCATGCAACAGCATCGTCAGCATGGAAAACAATCTGTCCGGATGCGGCACCTGGTGATGCAGGAAGTCCTTTTGACATTACAGTAACATCCTTAAGTGCTTCTGAATCAAAAACAGGGTGTAATAATTCGTCAAGTTTTTCAGGAGCAACACGCATAAGTGCTTCTTCCTTCTTGATTAACTTTTCGCGTAACATGTCCATAGCAATTTTTACCATGGCAGCACCTGTTCTCTTTCCATTACGTGTTTGCAACAACCATAGGCGTCCATCCTGAATGGTGAACTCTAGATCCTGCATATCACGATAATGTAGTTCTAATTTATGTTGTGTTTCAAAAAGTTCCTGATATAATTTTGGCATTGCCTCTTCCAGTGAAGGGAATTTGCTTGCTCTGTCTTCCTCAGAAACCTGGGCCAGTTTAGCCCAACGTTTTGATCCTTCTAAAGTAATTTGTTGTGGTGTACGAATACCAGCTACAACATCTTCTCCCTGAGCATTGATTAAATATTCACCATTGAAAATGTTTTCTCCTGTTCCGGCATCTCTTGTAAATGCAACTCCTGTAGCAGAAGTTTCACCCATATTACCATAAACCATCGCCTGAACGTTTACTGCTGTTCCCCACTCATCTGGAATCTTTTCCATTTTACGGTAAAGTATAGCACGGTCGTTAGTCCATGAATCGAAAACAGCCATTACAGAACCCCATAATTGATCCCATGGATTAACAGGGAAATCATGACCTGTTTGGTCTTTAACTGCTTTTTTGAAACGTTTTACCAATTCTTTCAAATCATCAACAGTAAGATCAGTGTCTAATTCAACACCTTTCTCCTCTTTCATTATCTCGATAATTTCCTCGAATGGATCAGCATCTTCCTTTGAAACAGGCTTCATTCCTAAAACAACATCACCGTACATCTGTACAAAACGACGATATGAATCCCACGCAAAACGAGCGTTTCCAGATTTTTTGGCTATTCCTTCAACAGCCTCATCATTTAATCCAAGGTTAAGAACTGTATCCATCATACCCGGCATACTCGCCCTGGCACCTGAACGTACAGAAACTAATAAAGGATTGTTTGCATCACCAAATTTGGTTTGCATTATGTTTTCAACTTCGGCAACTGCTTTTTCAACCTGAGTTTTGATTAATTCCACTGCATAATCCTGTCCTTTTTCATTATATAAAGTACAGATTTCAGTTGTGATTGTAAATCCCGGAGGTACCGGAACTCCAATTAAGTTCATTTCAGCAAGGTTGGCACCTTTTCCTCCAAGGAGGTTTTTCATTGTTGCATTACCTTCAGCTTTACGATCGCCAAAAGAATAAACATACTTAGTCTTAGCCATTTTTATCTAATTTATTATTAATTATTTGTCCAAATTTAAGGAGTGCAAAGATAACATTTCTGAACTTTAATTTACTGAGAATTAGTATAAATTAACGATAAAATAAATGCAATCGTTTGCATTTTAAGTTTTAAGTGCGTTAGAGTTATAACTGCTTTAAACTAATATATAACAGGTGAAAACTAACAACTAAATGTTAAATTAAAATGCCAAAAGCCAAATTAGCTTGTTACCAATGACTTTGAAATAATTTGATAATGGATAATTGACATTAGAAAATGGAAAATTTGAATTATGACTGCTGAGTGTAATAATCACGTTACGAATAAGTAAACTGTAAACTGCCTAATGTAACTTTCGAATAATTTATAAACTATAAAATGCAGAATATTACGATTATAAGTCAACTTTAAGTGCAATTTAGTTATTCCAATAACCATCTTACTATTCTCAACTTAGATTTTGTGTATGGTGGATATTTAATAAATGGTTCAAATAGATTTGTTTTATAAAGCAATGACTTATTATGGCTAAAAGTGTCGAAGCCGAATTTTCCATGGTAGTTGCCCATGCCTGAATATCCTACCCCTCCAAATGGAAGTTTTTCATTGGCAAAATATGATATAGTGTCATTTACCATCCCTCCACCAAATGATATTTCCATATTTATTCTATTAATTACTTTTTTTGACTTGGAAAATATATATAGAGAAAGAGGCTTGTTCCTTTCCTTTACTTTTTTGATAACCTTGTCGATATTATCAAATTCAATTATAGGTAGAATTGGGCCAAATATTTCTTCCTGCATAACCCCATCATCCCAACCTACATGATCCAATATGGTGGGTGCAATATAGTTTATGTCAGAGTCTGTATCCCCACCAAAAACTACCTTGTCTCTATCGATTAGCTTACTAAGTCTTTGAAAATGTCTTTCATTTATTATCTTTGTAAATGATTCACTTTCAGCAGGGTTGCTGCTGTAAATTTTTATTATCTGGGTTTTTAATTCTTCAATAAATTTTGATTTTATCTCCTTTTTTATCAGGATATAATCAGGGGCTACACATGTTTGTCCGCCATTTATAAATTTCCCAAAAGCAATTCTTTTAGCGGCCATTTTTAAATTAGCATCTTCAAGTACAAAAGCAGGACTTTTACCTCCTAGTTCTAATACTACCGGACATAAATTTTCTGCTGCAGCCTTCATTACTATTTTACCAACTGATGAACCGCCTGTATAAAAAATCTTGTCAAACTTTTGTTTTAACAATTCTGTGCTTACGTCCACTCCACCTTCAATTACCTTTAAAAACTGCTCATCAAATGCTGAGTTTAATATTTCTGCCATTACCTTCGAACTGTTTGAGGCTAACTCAGAGGGTTTTATAATTATAGTATTTCCGGCTGCTATTGCTGAAACTGCAGGTAATATTGACAGTTGAACCGGATAATTCCATGTTCCTATAATTAAACATACACCAAATGGTTCAGGCTCTATAAAACTCCTTCCCGGAAGGTTTGCAATGTCGCTGCCAACTTTCCTTCTCTTTGACCATTTTGGGAGTTTTTTTATGGCGAGCTTTATTTCACTGTATATGAGGCCTAATTCTGTTATATAACTTACAAATTCGGATTTGCCAAAATCTTCATAAATTGCTTCATAAAGCAGGCCTTCATTCAATTTTATTATGTTTAGTAGTTTTTGTAATTGTAATCTTCTGAACTTTATATCCTTAGTAGCGTTAGTGTTGAAATATACCTTTTGATTAGCAACAGTATTTTTAATTGTAAGTCTACTCTCCTCAGTTATATTTTCTTTACTTATCATGGATATAGAAATTGAAATTTCAACTATTATTTAGTTTCTGTAAAAATATCGTTTTTTTTCCATTATGGAATTTAAATTTTATAAGTTTGCTGTCATTAGATTAATAAAACTATGCATAAAGTAGGAATAAGATACGAAGACAAATATGTTATGGAAAGAAGAGTGCCACTCACTCCTGAACATATTAAAGAATTAGTAAAAAAAGGAATTGAATTTGAAGTAGTTAAATCTGCTAAGAGAATTTTTAAGGATAAGGAATTCATTGAAGCAGGTGCCACTTTAGTGGATGAAGTGTCAGATGCACAAATCGTATTGGGTGTTAAAGAAATGCCTATTGGTTACTTCAAGGAAGGTAAAGCATACATTTTTTTCTCACATACCATAAAAGGCCAGCCATATAATATGCCTTTATTAAAAGATATGATGGCTAGCAAAATTACTTTGGTAGATTACGAAAAAATTGCTGACGAAGAGGGTAGGAGACTTATATTTTTTGGAAGGTTTGCAGGTTTAGCCGGGATGATTAATTCTCTGTGGTCATTGGGTCAGCGTTTAAAAGTAAATGGAGTGGAAACCACATTTACTAAATTAAAGCAAACTCATAATTATAATTCTCTGGATGATGTAAAAGAGGTAGTTTCCGAAATTGGAGATGATATAAAAATTAATGGAGTTCATGATGAAATACATCCTCTCATAGTTGGAATTACGGGCTATGGGAATGTAGCAAAGGGTGCACAGGAAATAATGAATTTACTTCCTGTTGAATATATTAAGCCTGAAGATCTTTCTACATTAAATGAGAGAAAGAATCTTTCAAATAAAAAAGTTTATGCAGTAGTTTTTGAAGAAAAACACATTTCAAAGCCCATCGATAGTCAAAAGGGATTTATACTTGAGGAGTATTATAATCACCCGGAAATATTTGCAAATCAATTCGAACAATATGTTCCTCATATAACAATACTAATGAATTGTATGTATTGGGATGATAAATACCCTAGAATAATTACTAAAGATTATGTTGAGGAACTCTATAAAAATGGTGAGCCAAAACTAAAGGTAATAGGTGATGTTACCTGCGATCCTGATGGTTCAATAGAATGCACTCATAAAGGAACAGAAATTGAAGATCCGGTTTTTGTTTATAATCCGTTTACACGAAAGCCAACTATGGGTTTCGAAGGTGAAGGTTTATTAATTATGGCCGTCGATATACTTCCAAGTGAGTTGCCCCGGGAATCATCACAAACATTTAGTGATGCATTATTAGGCTTTATGCCTGAAATATGTTCAACTGATTACAATGCAAGCTTTGCAGATTTAAAATTGCCTGCTGAAATAAAACGTGCCACTATTCTTCATAAGGGAGAATTAACTCCAGATTATAAGTACTTGGAAGATTTTTTAAATGGATAAATATTTAATAACCAAATAAATACAAACACAAAAAATAATTTGTAACTGATTATTTATGAAAAAGATTTTAATTTTAGGTGCAGGATTATCAACCATCAGCCTTATTGATTATCTTCTAAGAAATGCTGAAGAAAATAATTGGCAAATTACCTTAGGCGATATCGATGAAGAAATGGCAAAGAAAAAAGTAAATGGAAGCGATTATGGTACTGCTATTTCTTTCGATATTAATGATGAAGAATTTGCAAAAAATTCCATTAAGAATCATGATGTTGTAATTTCCATGTTGCCTGCTTTTATGCACATGAAAGTAGTAGAAAAGTGTATTGAGTTTAAAAAGCCTATGCTAACTGCTTCATATGCAACTCCAGAAATAAAGGCAATGCACCAACAGGCTCAGGATGCTGGCATCCCAATAATTATGGAATTAGGCGTTGATCCGGGAATTGACCATATGTCGGCTATGCACGTAATTAATCGTATTAGAAAAGAAGGTGGAGATTTGCAGTCGTTTTACTCATTTACAGGAGGTTTAGTAGCACCCGAATCAGATAATAATCCTTGGAACTATAAATTTACCTGGAACCCTCGAAATGTGGTTTTGGCAGGTAATGGGGTTTCAAAATTTATAAATAAAGGACGTTATAAATATATTCCTTATCATAGATTGTTCGACAGGGTTTTAACACGTAAAATTCTAAATTATGGCGATTTTGAAGTTTACGCAAATAGAGATTCTTTAAGTTACCGAAGTATTTATGGACTTCAGGATATTCCTTCAATGTACCGTGGAACCATTAGAAGGCCTGGATTTTCAAAGGCATGGAATGTGTTTGTCAGACTAGGAATCACTGAGGATAACTATACAATTGAGGATTCGGAAAACATGACTTATCGTCAGTTTATAAATTCATTTTTGAGATATGATCCTGACATGCCCGTGGAAATAAAACTTAAACAATACTGTGTAAATAGTTGCGATCCTGACGTTTTTCGTAAACTGGAGTGGTTGGGGATTTTCGATAATAGGAAGATAGGATTGAAAAATGCAACTCCTGCGCAAATTCTTCAAAAAATATTGCTTGAAAAGTGGGCTATGGACCCTCACGACAGGGATATGCTTATCATGCAGCATGAATTTAAATATGTTGTTGATGGTATGGAGAAAATGATTGTGTCTGCTATGGCATTTGAAGGTGAAAATCAGGAAAGAACAGCAATGGCAATAACAGTTGGGTTGCCTCTGGCAATTACTACTAAACTATTTTTACAAGGTAAAATCAATAAAACTGGTGTAATATTGCCAATACATGAGGAAATTTATGAGCCTGTTTTAGAAGAACTAAAAACTTTTGGTATAAGTTTTGACGAGAAAGAATATATGATGGGATAATTAGATGCTAAGGTATTTCTAATCCCTTATATAAAGAAAGTAAAAGAATACCGGTTTTATCGGTGTTCTTTTAATTGTTTTACAAATAATTGAAAATGAAATATCTTTTAGTAATACTATTGATCGGGATTGCACTTTACTATGCAATGAAGTGGAAAAAGCCAACTGATCAATCAAATATGAACTCAAACAACAGCGACTCTAATCCATATAACTCGAAGAAGAAAAAACAGCAAAATTTTCAGAAAGACAGTGGACCCTATTCTTCAGCGGGATCAAGCAGCAATAAACAAACTAGTGGTAGTGGCAGTTCTTATGCCAAATGGATTGGTGGCGGCCTGGGATGGGCATTTGGAGGCCCAATTGGGGGAATCCTTGGCTTTATGGTTGGTTCCATGTTTCAGGGCGGTGGAGTAAGTTCGCAATATGGAAGAACCCAGTCTGGTGATTTTAGCTTGTCGCTTCTGATACTTACTGCCGCAGTTATGAAAGCTGATGGAAGTGTTAGGAGGTCTGAACTTGATTATGTAAAGCGTTTCCTTGAAAATAATTTCGGCCCTGCAAAGGCACCCGAATACGTAAAGATGTTGGGTCAGTTACTAAAACAGGACTATAGTGTTGGTGATGTCGCCGGTCAAATTTCTCAGTTTATGGATTATGGCTCAAGGATGATGCTACTTCAATTTCTTTTCGGCATAGCTCAGGCAGATGGAAATAACCATCCTGATGAGGTAGAAATGATTAAAAAGATTGCCTCATTCATGGGAATTAGTTCAACTTATTATGAGTCAATTAAGGCCATGTTTATTAAAGAAACAAGTTCTGCTTATAAAGTTTTGGGCGTTGATTCAAAAGCGAGTAACGACGATATTAAAAAGGCCTATAGAGTGTTGGCAAAAGAGCATCATCCTGACAGAGTAGCCCACTTGGGTGAAGATGTAAAAAAGGCGGCTGAAATTAAATTCACAAAACTCAATGCTGCTTACGACGCCATTAAAGAAGAAAGAGGTATGAATTAATAATACCTGATATTGGGTATTTTATGATTTAAATTATTATTTGAGTTTTGCATTTAATATATGGAAATAAAGTACTTATAATCTGAAATGGTGAAGTTTTTTAAAAAATATCATAAATGGCTGAGTATCATACTTACAGTTTTTATAATTGCCTACGCACTAAGTGGAATTGTACTTAACCACAGATCTTTCTTTTCAGGCACAGATGTAAATAGAAATTATTTACCACATGACTATCGATATAGTAACTGGAATCTTGCAGCTGTTAAAGGCACTGAAAAAATAAACAATGACAGCATATTGATATATGGCAATATTGGTATTTTTTTGACAGATTCATCAATGAGTTATTTTAATAGTTTCAATAATGGTTTTCAGGAAGGTGTTGATAATCATAAAATTGAGAAGTTAATTTATAAAAATAACCACTTGCTATCGGCCACACTTTTTGGCTTATTTAGTTTTAATTTTGAAACAAATAAATGGACTAAGATTTTTGAGCCAAGAGGGGAGTCTAGAATTGTTGATATTGCTGCACACGGTAATAAGTTCTTAATTATGAGTCGTTCACATATATATGAAACTTACGATTTAATAAATTTTAAAAGAATAAGTTTGAAACCATATGTAGGATATGACAATAAAATAGGACTTTTCAAAACTTTATGGGTGATTCATAGCGGTGAAATATATGGGTTACCAGGTATACTGCTTGTGGATTTTATTGCTCTTATTTTTATTTTTCTTACGCTTACAGGATTAGTTTATTTTATTGTACAATTTATTACTAAAACTAAAAAGCACAAAAATGATAGATTACATAATTTGAAAATATTCAATTAATGGTCCTTAAAATGGCACAGTAAAATAGGATGGATTACCATTGTTTTACTGATAATTACCACTTTTACAGGAATGTTCTTGAGACCTCCCTTACTTGCAGCAATAGCATATAGTAAGGTTGGAAAGATACCATATACTGAATTAGACACTCCTAATGCATGGTTCGATAAGTTAAGGAGGATAATTGTAGATGAAAATGAGAATAGAATATTCATAGCTACTAATGAAGCTATATATACTTGTGATTCAAGTTTTAGTTCGCGACCAATACCCTTTTATAATCAGCCGCCAATAAGCGTTATGGGCGTTAACGTTTTTGAGCAACTGGACAACCAAACATTATTAGTTGGTTCATTTGAAGGCCTTTTTTTATGGAATTTTATAAACGGGATTGTGTTTGATGTTATTAAGCAATCTAATCATAAAAGAGACCCAAATAAAAAGATACCTCTGGGCGATTATTTGGTTACAGGTTTTAGTGATGACTTTAAATCAAATGCATTTTATTTTGACTTTAATTATGGAGCAGGTAAATTAGGAAAGGGTATGCCATTTCCTGATATGCCTATGCAAATTAAAAATCAGGGGATGTCATTATGGAATGTAGCCCTGGAGTTTCATACAGGCAGAATGTATAAGTTCTTTGGTAAATATTATATATTATTTGTACCCTTATCTGGATTAGTAATTTTGTTCATTTTAGTGTCTGGTTTTATTGTCTGGCTTAAAAAGCATCGAAAGAAATCAAAGCAATAACTAAGTTTTTAGTTTTTGGCTTAAAACTTGTATGAATTGCTAAAACTAAAAATATGAGAATATTTGGCTTACTGATATTTTGCATTTTTGCTGCTAATATTTATGCTCAGGATACCATTGATTATAAGAAAAATAAACATTTTCAAGATTCCATTAGGTATGCATGGATACAAGAAAGAATTTATTCTAAATCTGATGAAAGAGATTCCATAGAACAGTGGTTAAGGACTCAAAATCCCGAATTAATAAGATATTTGAATTTTAATAATTACTATTTTTATGAGCTACCAGATTTATCATCATTTAGAAATTTAAAAACCCTTAGGGCCAGAAATAATCTATTTGAGAAGATATATAAAAAGGACCTTAGAAGTGATAGTTTAAATAAAATAATACTTGAAGGAAATAACATAAAGAGGATTAAATTTCCGAAAAGTGATAATATTACAGTTGTTGACTTAAGTTCCAATAAATTAAAGAGAATACCCAGGTCGATCAGAAAACTTAAAAACCTTAAAGTGCTTACTATTTCATCCAATGAAATAAAAAGGATACCAAGATTCCTGAAGCGAATGGACAGTTTGAAAGAACTAGATTTAAAAAGCAATAATATTCAGCTTAAAAAGACATATGCCAATAGATTAAAAAATATCGATATAATAGTTTTGGCTGATAATAATATTAAGCAACTGCCTAAAAATATTGGTAGATTAAAAGGAGTTAAGAAACTTAACTTCGCAAAAAACAATCTTAGTGATTTGCCTGATTCTTTCAAAGACCTTAATGATCTGGAGCATATAATTTTTTATAAGAATAAATTTGATCGTATACCTGCTGTAGTGTTTAATTTGAATAAACTGGAAGAGTTAGATTTTTATTATAATAATATTGATACTATCCCGGCTGAAATAGCTAAACTTAAAAACCTTAAGCAGTTATTTCTTTCGTATAATCGAATTAGGTATATACCACCAACATTAAAGGATCTTAAGGACTTAAAGTATATTTATATGCATCATAATCAGTTAATTATGCTACCTGAATGGATGTCGGAAATGCATAATTTACAGCGTATGGACTTTAGTTATAACAGTTTGTTCGAGATTCCTGATTTTTCATCTCTAGACAAGTTAATTGACCTAGATTTACATTCTAACAATATTGAAAACTTTCCTTGGGAGACATTAAACTCTAAAAGTTTACAACTTTTCCTAATGAGAGATAATCCACTTATTTTATCCAATGATGAATCTTCTATATTGGATGACTACAAAATAGAAATGAGAAAAAGGGGTTTTAAATTTGACTATTAGTGATTATTTATAAAATCTCCAGGAAACTCCAAAATAAAATCTGGCATCCCTTGCAGGGTAATGGGGGGCATTATAATACCTATAATCTCCAAAATACCCATTAACGTGAGCAATCTTAAAGAATAGTATTGCTCTCTTGACGTTCAGAGTTAAGTAGAAATCAGCAAAAGGATAATTACCTATTTTCTTCTCATTTTGCAAGTAAAAGGCTCTAAGTTCTGGCATATAGGCATCTGCATAAAAGGAACTATAGTAAGAAATTTGAAATCCAGTTTGAAGTGTTGCGGCTTCTTTGAAAATTTTACTTCTGAAATAAATATTTAATAAGCCACTAAATTCAGGAATTCTGATAATGGCCGGGACACTTACCCTTTGATATACCAATTTTGTGTCGAAACCGAACTTTTTAATATTAATATTACCTTCAACAAATGCTTTTAGATGAGTTTCTGTATTGGTGATTTGTTTGGGTAAGATAGAATCATTGAGATATGTATAATTGGAAAATGTATTGAACTCAAATCCTGCGCGAAGCTTTTTTAAGGAATAACTTCCTGATATTATCATTGAATTTTCCTTCTTAAAATCATTTTGCCACCTAAATCTATTTGAATTGAAGCCTTCATACCACCAATCAGGTTTTCTGCTAAGCAAAACTAAAGATGCATCGATTTTACCAACATTTTTATCTTTAGTCCCTAAATACTGTTCAATTTCAGCTTTTATTTTATAATCGCCACCACTATATTCACTTAAAATAAGTTCACCATATGCAATCAAATGCATACTCTTGAATAAGTTCAAAGAAATGCCACCAAAAGGCATTGTTTGATTATATTTTATCGGAACTGAATCGTATGCATAAGTTTGTGATATTATATCATTTTGCACTCCAAAGTAAAGATAAAACACCTTACTTAACTCATCTTCATTATAGCCTAAACTCGACCATAATATCTTATTTGTTATTTTCTCCTGATATACCGAATCAAAAGTAGAAGTTGAGTCAATAGGAGGGAAGTAAGGTGAATAATAATCAATGAGGGGATCAGTGTCAGCAAATATTAGTTGGTTTCGTTCATATTTGAAAGAATGGGAAATATGACCAATATCAATTTTTCTGTTATTTGAATCTATTTTCCTTTTTGGTTTTAACAGATTAAAATATTGTTCCACCTGAAAACCTGAATTAATTAGTTTCTGTGATGCATTTTTCAGATTTACCTCCAATACTCTTCTATCGCTTTCAGTCGCGTACTCAAATATACTATCGTTTACCAATCCTCCGTTTTCTCCAACTCTTATACGATTATTGCGATAATTAGCAGCTACGCCATACCTTTTATTATTGGTATAAAATTGACCTGTAAAGAATACCCTGGTATTATTACTTGATGAGTTTGTATAAGGTCCTGGTGAATTATTAAGAGCATATTCGAAACCTATATATAAATTGGGAATTATTTCACGGTTTAAGATAACATCCAGGTTTTGTTCTTTTTTCGACCCCATGACATAACTTATCTTTGATTGAGGTATATAAAGTTTATAGTACTTAACATCACTATTTTTGAATATGTAATTTCTGAAAGTAGGGATATCCATATTATATCCTGTGTTCTGTGTAATACTAAATTCCAAAGGATTATATGCTAATCCTACATTACTTAATGTAGAATACATACCATTATTAATTTTTAGGGGATCGAATTTATGTCCATTTAGAATATTTGTGTCTGGTTTATGAACTATAAACCGTTTGTCGTTTTCCATACTTTCCTCAAAGTAATAGATTAGACTCGAATCAACCTCTTTTTCAATTTTTTCTTTGTCAAATACTGATAGCTTATTATTTACCTGATTACTGTCGGGAATTAAAACCAATGTGGAATCATGTTTTTGCAGGATAGTATCATTAACTTTTATAGTTTCCTGCATATTTATAGTGTCTGATACTAGCAAACTATCAGAAGAAATAATTTCAGATTGAGGGAAAGCACTTTGATATAAATTCAAAATGAATATCAGAAAAAGTACAGTAATAATATTCTTATAAGTAATCAAATTAATAATTTTGAATATAACGCATGCAAAGCTACGAAATTGCCATGAGATAAAAAGGAAATAATTTGAAGTGTTTACACAAAAAAATAAAGTTTAACAAACGAGTTTGGATAAATAATTATAGATGACAAGCCTCCTATTACTTGTTATTTTTTTACCTCCTTAATCCTCAAAATAGTTAAGATTAATAAAGCCCTAAAGCCAACAGATAATAGATTAGAGGCTTTTTAAAGAAATGCCGACGACATTTCCGATAGTTATGGGGATTTGTAAAAGATCGGTAATGGGACAATATCATTAGAACTGGAAGTCTTATTTGTTGGTTGTCGGATTGGAAAGGGGATAGGTGTACCCTGCATTTTGACTATTGTTAATACAGAA
>PKTD01000045.1 GCA_002869315.1 Marinilabiliales bacterium
GACTTACAAAAACTGATTTTCATAGCAGATTAAATATGAAACAAAGTGAAAAAGAAAGACTGGAAAAATTTGGTCTCATGTCGCCTGATGAAGTAGCAGAATATTCTTTAAAGAGTTTGAATAATAATCGGGTGATTTGCATTCCTGGTAGACGAAAAAGGCTGATTGCAAAACTCATTTCTCTTATGCCCCGGCCACTGTATTATAATATGCTCAAAAAACTATAGAAATAGAAACATTAAATAGACATATAGGAACATTAAAAAAAATGGCAGCGAAAATGAAATTAAAAACCGGAAGTGAATCACTATTTGTATGCGTGAGTCATATTTTATACGCTTTGCCTGTTAATTTAAACTTTATGACTCTCTCTTCTTTAGTCAGTTAGCAGTTAAAAAGGATTTTTGTTGAAAAAATAAATGCTATGAAAAATCAGAAAATAGAAAACGAAAAAAGAACAATTAATGCTGCAATAGTTGCAGGAATTATGTTCCTTTTTAATTTAATTATCCCAACATTGGGATATGTTTTTATACAATCGAAATTATATACAGAAACAGATCCTTTACAAACTGTAATTAATGTTACGCAAAACCAATCAGTATTTTATTTGGGCATTATTTCTGAGCTGATACTATCTGTTGGTCTTGTTGCACTTGCATATTCCTTATACATTTTAGTAAGAAAGATAAATAAAGACCTGGCAATATTTGCAGTTATTGTAAAATCGATGGAGGCTGCAATAATGGCTATGGTAGCACTTATCACTTATCTCGCTTTTCAGTTAATAGGAAGTACCGAAAGCATTGAAAACGTTAACAGTAGCCAGCTGCACTTACTTGCTGGAATAATATTAAACAAACATTCGTTATTAAATTCCATACCTATGATTTTTCTGGGTTTGGAGATGGTAATATTTAACCTGCTATTATTAAGATCTGCATTAGTTCCAAAATTAATATCGGGCTTTGGTGTACTATCATTTGCTTTGATATTTATCTATAGCATACTGTCGATATTAAATATAGGTAACGACCTTATGTTACTGACAGTCCCAAGTTTTCTTTATGAGTTAATATGTGGCATTTGGTTGATAACCAAAGGACCTGGAAGAATTAGATTAATGAAAGCATAAGTCTGATAAAAATTGAATTTAACAATCACAGTCATGGATTATAAGGAATTGATAATAAAAAGACGTTCAATCAGGAATTTTAAGGAAGAAAAAGTTCCCATGGGAATGATAGAAGAAATAATTAGTGAAAGCACATTAGCCCCAAGTGCCGGCAATGAACAGCCATGGAAATTTATCGTAATAAATAATAGGAAAATGATAGACCGTATATCTGAGGAATGCAAGAAAAGCATGCTGGATCGTATCGCATCAAATCCGAAAGATTATGCTAAAAAATATGAGAAAATGCTGTCTAATGAAGCTTTTCACATCTTTTATCATTCTCCTGCAGTAGTATTTATTCTAGGGGATTCAAGAGTTAAGAACTTATATGTAGACTGCACATTAGCAGCCTCATATCTAATGATGTCTGCCACCTCAAAAGGTCTGGGTAGTTGCTGGGTAAATTTTGGCAGAGAAATTAAAAACAATCATTTAAAAGAGGAATTGGGATTACTTGATGATTATGAAATAGTAGCCCCTATTGCCCTTGGTTTTCCTGAAAAGCTAGTTGGAATCCCAAAACGGATGAATCCTCATATAATAAAGATTATCAAATAATTAATAAGAATAAAACGAAGACAATGAAAAATATCAAATTAAAAAACTATGTATATCTACTATTTGCAATGGCCTTGCTTATTACAAGTTGTAGTAAAGTAAACGACATAGATGAACCTGGTAATATATTGCCAAAAACAGTTGATGAAGACCCTCTCCTTCCACGAATTTCAGTAAATGGAACGGATCTGCATGCAGAATCATTTGGAGATATAAACAATCCCATCATTATATTTTTACATGGGGGTCCGGGTAGCGATTACCGTCCAATGATTAGCACAAAAGGCGTTGAAAATGCGTCCCGATATCCTGATGAAAGAAGCATTACTAACGGTGGCTTAAGTCAGTTGCAGGATGAGTTTTATTGCGTATTCTATGATCAGCGCGGTGGCGGTTTATCTCCACGCTTTGACAAGGGTGAGATAACTTTCGATATCTATATCGAGGATTTAAATGCCATAATCGAATATTATCTTGAGAAGAAAGTAAAGGAAACGGGAGTGCAAGATACTCAGGTGTATATTTTTGGTTGGTCCTATGGTGGTACTTTGGCAACCGGATATATCAATAAATACCCTTCAAAAGTAAAGAGTGTTGTACTTTATGAACCCGGTCCATTGTCGAAAAGTGTTTGGGATTACCTGAAGGATAATACTGTGAGCGTCTTTAGTGGAATTGGTAAAAAATGGCTGGAAGAATACCTCTATGCAAATAATCATTTTACTGCC
>PKTD01000160.1 GCA_002869315.1 Marinilabiliales bacterium
ATACTTTAAAAATGGGAGACTTACGCATACAAATTATCCAAAAGATTGGGAAAAATACTGGGGAGGTGAAGTTGTAATTGATCCGGTTAATATGTCGAGAGAAGAGTTTATTGATTTTACTAAAGAACTAACATCTACACTATATAATTACAAGCGTTTTATGAAAATGTTTATGCAAACTCTTAAAACAACTAAGAATGCCAAAGCAGCAGTTTGGGCATTTTCAACTAATCTTCACTATCATAATATGTCGCATCAGGCTGATGATGTTGACTATATTAAAATAAAAGAACTTTACGATACATTAATTGGCTAATAAATTGTGAACATCAACTGAAACTAAAATGAGCAAGAAAAAACTACTATTGATAAGCCCGGTATCTGATTATAGAAAAGGTTTTGTGAGATCTGAATTTACTCGCTATCCTCCTCTGGCTTATGGAATAATAGCTGCGCTTACTCCCAACGACTGGGAAGTTGAAATATTAGATGAAAGTTTTCAGGATTTTGAATATAAAGATGCTGATTTTGTTGGGCTTACAGCATACACTTCTTCAATAAATAAGGCTTATAAAATCGCTGAAATATATAAGTCGAAAGGAGTGCCAGTGGTAATGGGTGGTGTACATGTTAGTATGCTTCCGGAAGAAGCTATAAACTATTGTAATAGCGTTGTGATAGGGGAAGTTGAAAGTTGCTGGGCAGATGTTTTAAACGACTTCAATAAAGGAGAATTAAAACAGTTTTATAATGGTGAACGATTGAGTTTAGATAATATACCTTCCATAGATTATAGCATTTTTAATCCAAACTATATAATGAGTTCTGTGCAGACCACCAGAGGATGTCCGTTCAATTGTGAGTTTTGTTCAGTTACCTCATTCAATGGGGGAAAATATAGAATGCGACCCACAGAAAATGTATTGAATGAGATTGAAAAAATTCCGCAGGATAAGTTCTTTTTTATTGATGATAATATTATTGGATATAGTAAGGCTTCCAAGGAACATGCCCGAAAAATCTTTCAAGGCATGATTGATAGGGGCGTAAAAAAATATTGGTGGAGCCAGGCCTCTCTAAATTTTGCCGATGATGAAGAATTGATAGAACTTGCATATAAAAGTGGTTGTCGTTTAATATTTATTGGTATTGAAGCTGAGACTAATGCCGGCCTGGAAAGTACAAATAAACGTCTTAACAAAAAATTTGGACCAGAAAACTACAATAGGGCATTTAATAAAATTCGTAAGGCAGGTATTGCTGTGTTGGGATCTTTTATTTTCGGACTGGATACTGATCAGGAAGAGGATCTCTACAACAGAAGAGATTATATTAAAAGTTTTGATGTGGATTGTTATCAAACAGGGATATTAACTCCCCTGCCAGGAACTCATACTTTTGAAAGAATGGTGAAGGAGGGAAGAATGCTAAAAACAAATTATCCGGAAGACTGGGAATTCTATAATGTAGTTGATGTTACTTTCCAACCAGCTTATATGTCAGTTGAAAGATTGGAAAGCATTATGAGAGAAATTTGGGAGGATATTTACAATAAGAAAAATATTACAAAGAAATTTATTCAGGCATTAAAGGGAACAAGAGATGCAAACGCCGCAGGCTGGTCCATTGCCACAAATATCTCATATCACAATATGATGAATGAGAAGTATGTTATGGAAAAAATGGATTTAGAGTCCATTATAGGGCCTTATCAGAAAATGTTTGCATGAAAAGAATGACATGAGATAATCAATATTACTTTGTTTAACTATTTATCTCCTTATTTTATGAAGAAATTGATACTTATCAACCCTAGAAATTTATTAAAGAAAGGGCTTTTAAAATATATAGATTCAAAGTTTCCACCCTTGGGTTTAGGTATAATAGCTGCGCTTACTCCAAAGGATTGGGAAATAGAAATCATAGATGAAAATTTTGATGATTTTGAGTTTAAACAAGCAGATTTAGTTGGTTTTACTGCATTTACATCCAATGCTTATAGAGCTTATCAAATTGCAAGTGTATATAAAGAAAAAGGCATTACTACCATAATGGGTGGAATTCATGCTACTATGTGCTCGGATGAAGCCTTACAGTATATGGATGTAGTTGTTAAAGGCGAGGCAGAAAGTGTATGGTTAAATGTAATCCGTGATTTTGAAAATGGGGAAATAAAACAACTTTATGAGGGTCCTCGATTGAGTGCGGAAAATATTCCATCTGCAAGACACGATCTTTTCCATGATAATTATATGTTCTCTTCAGTGCAAACTACAAGAGGATGCCCATGGACCTGTGATTTTTGCTCAGTAACAGCTTTTAACGGAACTGCCTATAGACAAAGAGATACTGAAGTAGTACTAGATGAAATAGAACAAACAAAGGGAGAAAAACTATTATTTGTAGATGATAACTTAATTGGATATAGCAAAAAATCTGTAAGAAGGACGATAGACCTGTTAAAGGGTATGAAAAAACGTGGGATTAACAAGCAATGGTTTACTCAAGCATCAATAAATATTGCTGATAATGATGAAGTGCTACAACTAATGGCAGATACAAATTGTAAAATGGTTTTAATTGGCATTGAGGCAGAAAAACTTGATGCTCTTATTGAAACTAATAAAAGTTTAAACGAAAAGGTAGGTGTAGAAAACTATAATGCCATATTTGATAAATTGCATTCTTATGGAATAGGAGTGCTGGGAACTTTAATATTTGGATTAGATACAGATACGGCAGATGACTTGCGAAGAAGAGTAAAATGGATAATCGAATCAAAAATTGATGCTTTTCAAACCAGTGTATTAACTCCATTTCCGGGGACAGGAACATATAAGAAAATGCTTTTAGAAAATAGGATAAGATATAATAATTTTCCGTCTGACTGGCAGCGCATGAGGTTTTTCGAAAATGTAATACATCCTGCTAAAATGACTCATGATGAACTTAATGATGTGCTAAAAGAGGTATGGTCAGAATTGTTTTCTGAGAAAACTATCTTGAAGAAGTTTATTATGACTTTAAAAGAAACAAAAAACAGAGATACAGCCATATGGACAATGGTAACAAATACAAATTATGGAAATGCTATTTTTGAAGATATAAGATTTTTTAATCCAGCTACTATGTTACAATAAATTATAATACTTGAACGAACTTATGAAATTACTACTAATAAATCCGGTTTCTCAATTCCGTAAAGGATTTCTAAATAGCGATATAACAAGGTTTCCGCCTCTTGCATATGGTATAATATCAGCATTAACACCAGAACACTGGGAAGTGGAAATAATAGATGAAAATTATGATCCTTTTAAATTTAAAGAGGCTGATTTGGTTGGACTTACAGGCTTTACATCTTCGATTTACAGAGCATATCAAATAGCAGAAATTTATAAAAAAAATAATATTCCAGTGGTAATTGGAGGTATTCATGCTTCAATGATGCCTGATGAAGCGGCAAATTTTGCCGATAGCGTTGTGGTTGGGGAAGTTGAAAGTGTATGGAAAAAATTACTTGAAGACTTTGAAAATGGGCAAATGAGGAAGTTCTATCACGGAGAGAGATTATCTCTCGATAATATTCCTCCTATCGACTATAGCATTTTTAACCCTGCTTATCTGGTTAGTTCAACTCTTACCACAAGAGGCTGCCCCTTCGATTGTGAATTTTGTACGGTAACCGCTTTCAATGGAGGAAAATACAGAATGCGCCCTGTTGAAAATGTTCTCGACGAAATAGAAAAAATGCCTCAGGATAAATTCTTCTTTGTAGACGATAACATAATTGGATATAGCAAGGCTTCCAAAGAGCATGCCCGTCAGATTTTTCAGGGTATAATCGACAGGGGAATTAAAAAAACCTGGTGGAGTCAGGCATCACTTAACTTTGCAAAGGAACCTGAACTTCTAAAACTTGCTTATGAAAGTGGCTGCCGATTGATTTTTATTGGGGTTGAAGCCGAAACAGAAGAAGGGCTTATTTCTACAAATAAGAAGTTGAATAAGAAGATAGGAGTTGAGAAGTTCAATGAATCTTTTGATAAGATAAGAGAAGTAGGTATAGCAGTTTTAGGCTCTTTCATTTTTGGCCTGGATTCCGATGGGGTTGAAGATATACGTAACAGAAGGGAGTTTATAAAAAATGCAAATGTTGATTGCTACCAAACAGGAATTTTAACTCCTATGCCGGGAACCAAAACCTTTAAGAGAATGGATGCCGAGGGTAGAATAGTAAGAAATAACTATCCAAAGGATTGGGAGTATTATAGTGTTTACGATGTAACCTTTAAACCTGCTAAAATGAGCATGAATGAACTGGAATCTGAAATGAAAGACCTGTGGTATGACGTTTACAGCAAAAAGAATATGATGAAGAAATTTATGTCGGGCCTAAGAAAAACTAAGAATGTAGACTCTGCTTCCTGGGCCCTGGCAACTAATTTCTCCTATAGGAATATGATGGTTGATTTGTTTGGTGATGATGTCTTTACAATAGAATCACTTATCGGACCCTATCAAAAAATGATGAAGGGGGATTCTTAATTTTTAAATAAATTTCTTTTATTAGATTTAATTGTATAAGTTTGTGCAACAATTAATTAGGATAAATTTCACTTTATATTTGTTCTGATATAAATAATATTTATTATTAAACAACTAATTCTCATGAAACACACACTTATCATTTTAATGTCATTAGTAATATTAGGTTTAATATCTTGTCAAAAAGGTGAAAATAAAGATTATAAAGCCGGTGATTCTGAATTAATCGAAGCTATCATTAATGCTGCCGACAAGCAAGTTGTTGAATTTAACTCTCTACCAGAAGATGCTCAGTCAACACTAAATAGTAAATATTTCGATTCTGATGTTGACATAGCTTTAATCGCTCCTAAACTAGGATATGAAGTAGAACTTTTTACCATTAGCGGTTCAAAAGCCGGTGAACAAAAGCAGGTTTATTTTGCTTTGGATGGAAGAATGTTAATGTCATATTACAACAAAGGTGATGGTGATAAAGGCGATGGAAGTGATAAGCAAAGGTGTTTTGAATTTATCTATCCTGTTACTTATGTTTTACCCGACGGAACAGAAGTTACTATCGACAGTAAGGATGATGAAGAAGGATGGAATGAAATAAAGAATTGGTATATTAACCACCCTGATGTAGCACAAAAACCACAATTACAGTTCCCAGTGGATATTAAATTTAAGGATGGCACAATTAAAACCATCAGCAGCAATAAGCAATTGAGAAGAGTGTTTCGGATGTGTAATAATGATAAGTCGAGATGTTTTCATTTCATTTACCCCGTAACTTACATTTTACCTGATGGGACTGAGGTAATAATTGATAGCAAAGATGATGTTGAAGGCTGGACTGAAATTAAAGACTGGTATATAAATCATCCTGATGTTGCACAAAAACCTGCCATCAAATTTCCTGTGGATATAAAATTCAAAGGAGAAATCAAGACGCTGGAAAATGAAATGCAACTGAGAAGAGTTAGAAAAGCATGTAAAGGAGTTGATAGATGCTTCAGACTTGTTTACCCAGTAACCTTTATGATGCTTGACGGCACTCTAATAGAAGTAATATCAAATGATGATGAAGGCTGGGCTCCTGTAAAAGCATGGTATGATGCACATCCAGATGTTGCTGCTAAACCAGAATTGCAGTTTCCTGTTGATATAAAGTGGAAAGACGGAACTATACAAACAATTAATAGTCAGGAAGAAATGATATTAGCCAAGGAGGATTGTAATCCTGATCACGACTAATAATACTTATCTGTCCTTATACATATCGTCATAATATTTTTGGTAGTTTCCGGAAGTAACATTGTCGAGCCATTCTTGATTTTCCAGATACCAGTCGACGGTTTTTTCAATACCTTCTTCAAATTGTAATGAAGGTTCCCACCCCAATTCCTTTTGCAGTTTCCCCGAATCAATGGCATAGCGTAAATCATGGCCGGCACGGTCTGTAACATAGGTAATTAATTTCTCGGATGAACCGGGTTCACGACCTAATTTTTTGTCGACTACTTTTATTAGTACTTTAATTAGATCTATATTCTTCCACTCATTATGACCACCAATATTAAAAGTTTCGCCGGTTTTGCCATTATGATAAATAACATCGATGGCAGAAGCATGATCTATAACATAAAGCCAGTCGCGAACATTTTCTCCTTTACCATAAACAGGCAGGGCTTTGTTATGACGAATATTATTTATGAATAATGGAACAAGTTTCTCAGGAAACTGATTAGGTCCGTAATTATTGGAGCAATTTGAAATTATTATTGGCAATCCGAATGTATCATGATATGCCCTTACAAGATGGTCGGAACTGGCTTTGGAAGCCGAATAGGGGCTGTGAGGATCATAAGCAGTATCTTCATAAAAGAAACCTGTTTCTCCTAAACTTCCATAAACCTCATCAGTTGAAACATGATAAAAGCGCTTGCCATCAAAATTATCTTTCCAGATATGTTTTGCTGCATTTAGCAGGTTTACTGTTCCAACTATATTAGTCATGATAAATTCCATAGGGTTGGTAATGGATCTGTCGACATGTGATTCCGCTGCCAGATGTATAACACCATCGAACATCTCTTTTTGAAATAATTCCATTATGAAATCCCCATTTACAATATCGCCTAAAACGAAATTATAATTTGATGCACTTTCCACATCTTTCAGGTTTTCCAAATTCCCGGCATAGGTAAGTTTGTCCAGGTTATATATTTGATAATCAGGATATTTATTAACGAATAAACGTACAACATGCGATCCTATAAATCCTGCTCCACCTGTAATTAGTATTTTCTTCATTTGATAAATTTTTATTCTTTGTTTCTAAGTGCTTGTTCCCATTTCCATGCTGAAAGATTCATTTCATCTATACCTTTTTCAGCCTTCCATCCCAACTCTTTATTGGAAAATTCAGGATCGGCCCAAACCTGGGTTATGTCACCCTCTCTACGATCTACAATTTTATAGTTTAGTTTTTCACCAGAAACTTTTTCAAATGATTTAATAACCTCTAAAACGGAATATCCATTACCCGTTCCCAGGTTAAAAATTTCCATTTGTTTTTTCATGTTTTCATTAATCATCCTGTCTACAGCGATAACGTGTGCTTTGGCAAGGTCCACTACATGTATATAATCACGTATTGCTGTGCCATCAGGCGTGTCATAGTCGTCTCCAAAAACACTTAGTTGTTCTCTTATTCCTATCGCTGTTTGAGTGATAAATGGAACCAAATTATTTGGAACACCCAATGGAAGTTCTCCTATAATCGCTGACTCATGAGCACCAATGGGATTAAAATACCTCAAAGCAATAACATTTAAATCGCTGGTTTTAGTAGTATCGGCAAGTATTTCTTCAGAGATTTGTTTTGTATTACCATAAGGAGATTCTGCTTTCTTTATTGGGGCATTTTCTGATACAGGTAACTCATCCGGCTGACCGTAAACTGTGCATGAAGATGAGAAAACAATGTTTGGAATCCCATTGTCTATCATTCCCTGAAGAATATTTACCAGTGAATCCAGGTTGTTTCTGTAGTACATCAATGGCTTTTGAACAGATTCCCCTACAGCTTTAAATGCAGCAAAATGAATTATTCCTTTTATGTCGCTGTGACGTTTAAAAAACTCTGCTGTTTTTTCCCTGTTGATGAGATCAAATTCCTCAAAAAGAGGTCTTTTACCCGTTATCTTTTCAATGTTGTCAACTATGTTTGCACTTGAGTTTGAGAGGTTATCAACTATTACCACATCATAACCCTGATTTTGCAGTTCTACAACTGTATGAGAACCTATATATCCGGTTCCACCTGTAACAAGTATCTTCATTGCTAATTTTTTAATTGAAATGCATTTGTTCATACAAAGTTAATAGAAATTGACTTTGTAAAACAAGACATATGGGAGTTTGCAAAAAATCACTATAAATAAGTAGCAATTTTTTACTTATACTTTTCTTACATATCCTTTTTCGAGCACATACTTTTCTTCACTCTCTGTGCATAGAGCGGTATTGCTTTCGTCAAACTCAAGTCGTTGGCCATACTCACTCATCCATCCCATTTGTTTAGCCGGATTTCCCACCATTAGTGCATAAGGTTTTACCTCTTTGGTGATTACAGCACCAGCACCGATAAATGCAAATTCACCAATATTATGCCCGCAAACAATTGTAGCATTTGCCCCAATAGTAGCCCCTCTTTTAACAATTGTCTTGCTGTAGTTTCCTCTTCGGTTTACAACAGACCGTGGGTTAAGAACGTTTGTAAAAACCATTGAAGGACCTAAAAAGACATCATCTTCACATATTACTCCTGTATAAATGGAAACATTATTCTGAACTTTTACATTATTACCCAAAACTACTTCCGGGGAAACCACCACATTCTGTCCTATATTGCAGTCGTCACCAATTCTACAATTACTCATTATATGGGAGAAGTGCCAGATTTTGACACCACTTCCTATCTTACAATTTTCATCAATTACTGCTGTTTCGTGAGCAAAATAGTCCTTTTCCATTTTTACGATTTATTTAATTATTAATATAAACAAAGAAAAGCAAAATTCGGGAAAAATCCTCCTGAATTTTGCTTTTCAACTCATTAATTTTGAATTATTTATTTACAAATTCCAAAACGGCATCTGTAATTTCTTTTTGAATTTCTTCTGTCAGTTCAGTGTGTATTGGCAGTGACATTACAGTTTTACTGAGTTGCTCTGTAACTGGGAAATCACCTTCCTTATATCTTGGATCCACATAGGCTTTTTGCAAATGTAATGGAACCGGATAATAAACAGCAGATGCTATTCCTTTATCAGCAAGATGCTTCATTAAACCATCACGATCTACCTCATTTAAAACCATAGTATATTGATGAAATACATGTGTTGTGTAATCTTCAGCTATATATGGAGGAGTAATTTTTGGATTATTTGCAAATGCATTATTATAATATTTTCCTGCCTTTAAACGAGCCTGTGCATATTCATCAAGATGTTTTAATTTAATATCCAAAACAGCTGCTTGCATACTATCTAGACGTGAGTTAACGCCAACATAATCATGGTAATATCTCACTGTCATACCGTGATTTACAACAACTCTCATTTTTTTTGCTAACTCATCATCATTGGTAAAAATAGCACCACCGTCGCCAAAAGCACCAAGGTTTTTAGATGGGAAAAAAGAAGTACATCCTATATGACCAATAGTTCCTGCTTTTTTTGTATTCCCGCTTTTAGGACAAGTATAATCTGCACCTACAGCCTGAGCAGTATCTTCTATAACAAATAGATTGTGTTTCTTGGCAATTTGCTTTAATTCATGCATTTTAGCACACTGACCAAACAGGTGAACAGGGATTATTGCCTTTGTTTTTGAAGTTACAGCTTTTTCAACTGCCAACGGATCAATATTATAAGTGTCGGGCTCCACATCAACCAAAACAGGAGTTAATTGCAATAATGCGATTACTTCTGCTGTGGCTATAAAAGTGAAAGATGTTGTAATAACTTCATCACCTGGTTTTAAATCCAGAGCCATCAGGGCAACCTGAAGTGCGTCGGTTCCATTTGCACAAGGAATAACATGCTTTACTCCTAAATACTCTTCAAAGTTTTTTTGAAAAGATTTTACAGCAGGACCTCCAATAAATGAGGCTTCATTCATTATCTTAAGCATAGCCTCATCAACTTCAGGCTTTATTTTTTTATACTGACCTACAAGGTCAACCATGGGGTATTTCATATTCTATTATTTAATGTTAAGTTTTTAACAACCGCAAAAGTATAAATTTTGATGATTCCAAAAACCCAGGTCGGAATTTTTTAATTATTTTTCAGTTCAGCCTTTATCCTTATCCTGAGTTCTCGGGATTAGCCTTTTAGTCATCTGCACAATTTTAAGCCAATTTGGATGTTATAATATTCGACGAAAAAAACGTAGGTTTGCAATAAATATTAAAACTATGAAAAGAGTTTTTTTACTGTTTTTTACATTTTGTTTTATCACATTAAATACCAATGCCCAGGTTAATGCCGCTGATTCTGCAGTAAGTGCTTTCATTCCTAATTTTGCTTATTCCTACCAGATTCCTGGTGGTGATGTTGCAAAAACTTTTGGTAATAACTCAACCATAGGAGGTGGGTTTTTCTACAAAACAAAGAAAAACCTTTTGTTTTCTTTGGATATGAATTATATTTTTGGAAATAGTATAAAAAACCCGGAGAGTATACTGAGCATGGTTTTAACTAATCAGGATCATATAATAGATGGAAATGGTACTTATGCACTTTTTACTCTTTATGAAAGAGGATATACTCTTAATTTTCGTATTGGTAAAATACTTAATGTTATGAGTGTTACCCCCAACTCAGGATTGATGATTATGGGAGGCATTGGATATATGGAACATAAGTTAGTTATAGATAATCAGTTTGATACGGCGCCACAAATAACTGGTGATTATGCTAAAGGTTACGACCGCTTAACAGTAGGGATTAATATAAATGAGTTTATAGGATACTTTTATATGGGTAGATCTAAGATATTAAACTTCTATGGGGGTTTTGAATTTTTCCAGGGATTCACCAAAAGTAAACGCGATTATGTTTTCGACCTACAGGGAAAGGATACTGGAAGCAAATTAGATTTATACTTTGGGTTTCGAATAGGCTGGATGATTCCAATTTTTAAACGTGCTCCCGATAAATATTATTATTACTAATAATGCGATTTATTTACATAAGTTTTATCTATGTTTACAGACTGGCAATTGGTATTGCCGCTCTCTTCAACAAGAAGGCTGCCCAATGGGTAAATGGCAGACGCAAAATATTTAAAAGGATAAAAAACAGCCTTAATTCTGAAGAAAATATAATATGGTTCCACTGTGCTAGTTTAGGCGAGTTCGAACAAGGCAGACCTATTATTGAAAACCTTAAAAAAAAAACATCCCGAAATAATAATATTCCTTACTTTTTTCTCACCTTCTGGCTTTGAGATAAGAAAGAACTATGAATATGCCGACTATATATTTTATCTGCCCTATGATTCACCCCGAAATGCAAAAAAACTTATAAAACTAGTAAAGCCAAAGATGGCCATATTCGTTAAATATGAGTTTTGGTTTAATTATTTCATAGAGCTTAAAAAAAATAATATCCCATTATATCTTATCTCCGGAGTTTTCAGAAAAGAGCAGCATTTTTTTAAAAACTGGGCATACTGGCAAAGAAAACAGTTGAATAATTTTGATTATTTTTTCCTTCAGGATGAAAGTTCTGCTTCTCTTTTAAAAAGTATAGGCCTTAATAATAATATGGTTACAGGTGATACACGTTTCGACAGGGTTAGTGAAATACTAAATCAGAAGATTGAACTGCCAATTATACAAAAGTTCAAGGGTGACGATACTGTTTTATGTGCAGGAAGTTCATGGCCCCCCGATGAGGATATAATTTTAGATTATCTGAATTCCAAATCATCAAATGAAACAAAACTTATAATTGCTCCTCATGATATCAGTTCCAAACATATAGAAGAATTGCTCAGGAAATTTAAAGATTATAAACCTCTGTTGTACTCAAAATTAAAATCAGACAGTCGCCATATAAGTTCTGCTAGAATACTTATAATTGATAGCATTGGTTTGCTTAATAAGTTGTACCGCTTTGCTGACATTGCTTATATAGGAGGAGGATTTGGAGTTGGTATACATAATCTTTTAGAGCCTGCAGTATATGGTATTCCTGTAATCTATGGTCCAAATCATAAACATTTTAGGGAGGCAGTTGCTTTGGCTGAAGGTCAGGGAGGATTTCCCATAGATAATAAGATTGAATTCAAGAATATTGTAAATAAGTTGCTCTCTGATAAGGATTTTTATAATATGTACTCAGAGGCGGCCGCCGAATATATTAAGAAGAACACTGGTTCATCACTTAAGATATTACAAAAACTGGAACTGGATTAGAATTAAACCAAACTACCGGGCACAAAAAAACTGTCAATAATAAAAATACTACCGACAGTTTGTTTAAATTTTTTTAAATAAGTTTTAGGCCTTATAATATCCGTTGGCTTCAGCTTCTTTTAATGCTGTGCTGATACCTTTTTTGTTAATATTACGAATACCGGCTGCACTTACCATAAGTTTAACCCATTTATCTTCTTCAGGTATATAAAATTTCTTAACCTGTAAGTTTGGATGAAACTTTCTTTTAGTCCTGCTATTTGAGTGTGATACGTTATTTCCTGATATCACTTTCTTTCCTGTTATCTGACAAATTCTCGACATTTTCCTTTATTTTATAGTGTTTAAAAAGGGAGTGCAAAGAACGTAATATTTTTTTAATTAACAAAACACTTTTAATAATATTTTTTTTCGTGATTTTATTTAATGTAATTTTTACAACCTATTGATAATTAGTTGATTTAGAGATGCTGTTGCATTGTAATGGTGAAATATTCAAAAATTTAAGAAATATAAATGGATTCCAAATTATTAATACTTTTGAAAAAAATCAAGAAAACAATATGCCACACGACTTTTTAAAAGACTATACTGATCCAATTGCCAATAAATGTGATACTTATATAGAAGTTGTACAAAACAGAATTATACATAAGCCGGATCATATTGTTTTTAGGTTTCTGGAAGATGGCATAAATGAAACCGATTCTTTCACCTATAAAAGGCTTGGAATAAGAGCCAGGGCATTGGGAGCAGAACTTCAGAAGTACGGAAAAAAGGGTGATAGAGTACTATTACTTTTCCCTCCCGGGCTGGAATATATTGCCTCTATGTTTTCTTGTTTTTACAGTGGATTTATTGCTGTACCGGCCTATCCTCCGCGCAGAAACAGAAAGATACACCGATTAAATACTATTATCCAGGATTCAGGGTCAAGCATTTGTATAATATCCCGTCAGGTTTATACTGATATAGAAAGAAACTTTGCTGATCATCAAAATCTGAAAGATATAAAGTGGATAATATATGAGGATGTTGAAGATGAATTCAGCAATTGTTTTCTTGAGACTAAAATATATCCTGAGGATATTGCTTTGTTGCAATATACTTCCGGATCAACCGGAAATCCAAAAGGGGTAATGGTAACTCAGTTAAACCTTTTGTATAACTCAGAATACATAAGGCAGTCTTTTGAGTTCGACACTGATTTGGTGGGTGTTAACTGGCTGCCTATCTTCCATGATATGGGATTGATAGGCGGAATTTTGCAGGTTGCATACATTGGTGCAGTAAATATTGTTATCCCTCCAGTAGCCTTTTTGAAGAATCCTTTGAACTGGCTTAAAGCTATGGATAAATATGGTGGAAATACCGGAGGAGCGCCAAACTTTGGCTTTGAATATTGTATTGATAAGATCTCTATTGAAGAAAAAAAACAACTTAATCTGAGGCAGGTTAAGACATTCTTCTGCGGTGCAGAGCCAATCAGAAAACCTACTATGGAAAATTTCCATAAGGAATTCGATATAGAGGCCAGGCAATTATACCCGGTTTATGGTATGGCCGAAACAACGCTTATGGTTAGCGGTGGGTATCAGAGTGCTAAACCCAAATATATACAACTTGATCAGGATGAACTTTCCAAAGGCAATGTGGTGGAGGTAGATGATACTCATAAACGTTCATTAGATGTAGTAGGTTGCGGGCACCTGTGGATGCAAACAAAAGTTGAAATTGTTGATCCTGTGTCTCTTGAAAAATTGCCCGAAAATAAAATTGGGGAAATTTGGGTTTCCGGACCTACAGTAACAAAAGGGTATTGGAATAAACCTGAAGAAACGGAACATACTTTTAATGCGCTTATAAGCGGAAGTCATGAAAATCCTTTTTTACGTACAGGTGATTTAGGTTTTTTCAGGGATGGCGAACTTTATATTACAGGACGTTTAAAAGATTTGATAATAATCAGAGGAGTTAATCATTATCCTGCAGATATTGAATTTATTGTACAAAACAGCAATGATAATTTTCGTAAAAATGGCGGGGCAGCATTTTCCATTGTTTACAATGATGAGGAAAAACTCGTGATTGTCCAGGAACTTGAGCGCACAGCTCTTCGGAAAGACAATCATGATGACTTAATTTCTTTAATAAGAAAAGTAGTTTCTGATGAGTTTGAACTGGATGTTTTCGCCGTTTGTCTTATCAGAACAGGAAGTATTCCACTTACTTCAAGCGGTAAAATTCAACGAAGACAAACAAGATATGATTATCTTAGTGATGATTTGAATATTGTTGCACAATGGAGCAGAGGAGAGGATACTGTGGATGAAATTTCGAATTCGGCTGAATATATTGAGCCCACGGAAGAAGCAATCAAAGAATGGCTCATAAACTGGATTGTTCGTAATCATCACTTCCGCAAAGAAGAAATTGATTTGGATAAAAATATAATGTCCTATGGCGTCGACTCTTTATCTGCTGTAACTCTTGAACAGGAAATAAGTAATAAGTTTGGGTTTAAATGGCATGTTTCGTCATTTATGCTTAATCCTAGCATTAATAAACTTGCTAAGGAGGGTATGGAGATTTATAATGAGAAAGACTAAATGCATCCTCCTACAATAAATTTTCGGAGGACGATGAAAGGCAAAAGCTTAAAACTATTAACAACAAAGAAAACTGAACAACAACGATAACTCCTCACCTCCTAAAACTCATCTTCATCAATTTCACCCAGACCATTATTTTTCTGTCTGTCATATTTCTCGCAGTCGAATTCTATAGTTAAATCTTTTAGTGGTTTTTCAAAGTCACCCTGACTTATTCCAAGGGCAGGATCTTCATATACTTTCTTCATATAAAGTGCCCATATAGGCAAGGCCATATTTGCTCCTTGCCCGAGGCTTATAGTTCTGAAATGCACAGATCTGTCATCGGCACCAACCCAAACTCCGGTAACCAGGTCAGGTGTTACACCCATAAACCAACCGTCGCTTTGGTTTTGAGTAGTTCCTGTTTTACCAGCGATAGGATTGTTAAAGCCGTATCTATATCTCAAACGTATTCCGGTACCACTCTCCACAACTCCTTTCATCAACTCAAGCATTTTATAAGCCGATACTTCGTCGAGGGCTTCTGTTCGTTCAGGAACAAATTTCTCCAGCACATTACCATTCTTATCCTCTATTTTGGTAACGAATATTGGCTTCACATAAACACCTTTGTCGGCAAAGGTATTAATGGCTCCA
>PKTD01000207.1 GCA_002869315.1 Marinilabiliales bacterium
ACTAGAGTTAAAACCATTAATAGTAAAAATTTCATTTTTGTTATTAGTAACCGTAAACTCCAAAGTCTCTGTTTCACTTATTCCTACTTCTTCAATTAGATAAACATCTGAATCAAAATCGATTGCATTAGTTTCCCAATAGTTCTTGATTGCTCTATAGGAAATTAAGTCTAAAGCCTCGAAAGTTTTCATTTCAAGAACCAGATTATCCAGGCTATCATATTCTGACAATACATAAGATTGCAGATTATAACTCCAACCAATTACTTTTTCTTTTGTAGGGCCGGTATCATAACTTCCCATAAAGGGAGAAAATAACATATCTTCTACCTTATTATCGTCTCTTACAAGGATAGCAGCCATGGTAATTGTATCGATATCATATACTAATCCTCTGGAAAATTTAAAATCTCTTCCCCAACCATTATCATATAAACTATATAAATCATCTCCAAGATATCTTATATGGTGCTGAGCAGAGAAGTTTATACTATCATTAATAATTTGAAACTCATTTTGAGTTCCACCAAGGCGCCACATTATATCGCCATTGCTAATATTAATCTTAGTTATTTCACTTAAATTTCTGGAAGAAAGCAATAGGTTACCGTCAGAGTCAAAATCCAGTGCATTTCCATGAACATAATCAATACCATTGGCACCTAGATTTACAATTGCTGGATCGGCATCGGTAATTTCCATATGATTCCAGCTTTGCCACTCAAACAACACATTACCCTGATCATCAATATGTTGAATTATCAGGCCAGTAACATGGGCATTCACTTGTCCCTGAGGCACAATCTGACTCATATCAATTATTTGTGTATCGTATATCATTAACCAATAATAGCCATCCTCTTTAACAATTAATTCATGCCCATCGGCCTTATAGCCATTTTTTGCTGTATAAACATTTGTCACATTGTAGGAACTATCCATCTGAACATAAGTGGAATCAGCGTTTTTATAATAGGTTAAATAGCCTGTTTCCTCCTGTAGATAAAAATCCTGAACAGCATTGGCGAGAGTGAATGTCTGATAATAAACCGGAAATCCTAAAGTGTCCATAATTATCAGGTATTGTGGCTCTTCAGTAGTTTGCCATAGCCTGTTCATAATATAATATCCACCACCAGGATTACCATAATATGTGATATCGACTGCCGGAAAACTGGTGGGAAGCATATATTTTTCCCTATAGGCATCTGCTTGCGGATTAGATTTCATTATTGGTGAAATACTATTTTGAGGAAACTCGAAAAACGAATTATTATTATTTTGAATTTGTTTTTCAATAACTGAAAAATCAAATGACTTAACAATAACATTATTATGTATAATTTTCACAAAGTATTTTCCCTCAGATAATACATTATCAGGCTTGAATATCAGGTTTTTACCACTCTTAGGAACAATAAGGCTTCCATTAATTTTAATATTATAATCATCAAACAGGTTTATTTCAATATTATCTATTTCTGAACTTGTTATCTGATTAATAAAACCAAGGCTTATTGTAACTTCAGGATTATTATAAATCGATCCTGGGTAAGGGTTAACATAAATTAAATCATTTGTTAAACCTGACTGAGAGAATAATAAACTTATGTTGATTAGTAAAATTACTACTAAAAAGGCTTTTTTCATACTTAACATATTAGATTTGTATAGGGTAAAAATAAAAAAATCCTCCATAAGTATGAACTTACAGAGGATTAATATTTCTTTATTAAATTTTGTTATTATCCTTTATGGAAAGGCGGTTTAGTGATAACTGCTTTGGCAAGTTTATTTCTAACTTTAATATAAATTTCAGTATCTGGCTTCCAATAGCCTTTATCTAAGTAGGCCATACCTATTCCCTTTTTAATCATTGGCGACATAGTTCCTGAAGTTACCCTTCCTATCACTTCACCTTCGGCATTTGTTACTTCATAATCATGACGAGGTATTGCGCGGTCTACCATAACGAAGCCTTTTAGACGACGTGGCACACCATCTTGCTTTTGTTGCTCAAATAATTTACGATCAATAAAATCATTTCCATCAACAAATTTGGTAATCCAACCCAAACCGGCAGCAATTGGGGAAGTTGTATCATCGATGTCGTTGCCATAAAGGCAAAAGCCTGATTCCAGACGCAAAGTATCACGTGCACCAAGTCCAATTGGCTTAATACCAAACTCCTCTCCTGCTTCCATTACGGCTTTAAATATTTTCTCTGCATGAATGTTTGGAAAATATATTTCACAACCTCCTGCACCAGTATAGCCGGTGGTGGAAAACAACACATCTTTAACTCCTGCAAACTCCAATACTTTATATGTGTAATACTCCATATCCACTACATTTTCAGAAGTTAATTTCTGCATTGCTTTTAGAGCAATCGGACCTTGTATTGCCAATTGGGAAGTTTCATCGGAAGCATTTCGAACCTTAGTATTGAAAGTATTAAGTTTGTTTATATGCTCCCAGTCCTTTTCAATATTAGAGGCATTTACAACTAACAAATATTTCTCTGTACTAAACCGGTAACAAAGAAAATCATCTACTATTCCTCCTTCTCCGTTTGGGAAACAACTATATTGAACTTTACCATTGGTAAGCGCATCAACATCATTTGTAGATATCCTTTGAACCAAACAAAATGCATCTTCACCTTCTACCCAAAATTCACCCATATGGGATACATCAAATACTCCCAGTTTGTTTCTTACTGTTTCGTGTTCTACATTGATACCTTCAAATTGAACAGGCATATCGAAACCAGCAAATTCTACCATTTTACCTCCCAGTTGGCGGTGAATTTCATTAAGTGCAGTCTTTTTCATATTCTTTATTTATTTATGATGTGCTTAAAATAAAGTCGCATCTCTTTTGAAATTTTTTAAATTGTACTGATAAGCATAGATTAGTTTATTGTTATGCTTAAAACAGTGCAAAAATAATTTTTTTTAATGATCATAGTGCAATGCTCATATTTAATATTAATAACTTTGCCACATAGTTTAAAATAAAATATTCAAAATCCTGTTAAGGAAATTAAAATTAAGTTTGTAATTTATAAGAAATTCAAAATTTGAAAACAATTATTAGAAATATAGCAATAACAATACTTATAGTGTGTTCGGCAAATATTTATGCTGCCAAAATCCTCATTCCTATGGATAATACACAATCGAACCATTTAAAGGCATATGGTATTGCTTTCTGGGTATTAGAACAGGATGTTGAAATTAGCTGGCTGCTGAATTATCGAGGAGGCAGTTATCTATTACCTTATCATGAAAGTATTGAAAACGAGTGCGTTGCAAGAGGCGTAAGTTATGAGGTAATTAGCGATGTTCAGGCACAAAGTATTCGTGTTGAAATTTCTGCTGCTGATGTAAATATGGATGATATGAAACTGCAAAAAGTACCTAAAATAGCAGTTTACTCACCAAAAAACAAACTCCCATGGGATGATGCTGTAACCTTAGCTTTAACTTATGCTGAAATCCCTTACGATGTTGTATATGATGAGGAAGTCATAGGAGGATTACTACCGACATATGACTGGCTGCACTTACATCATGAGGATTTTACAGGCCAATATGGGAAATTTTGGTCGAGGTATAGAAGTTTCCCCTGGTATCAGGAAGAAGTGAGAACTTCTGAAGAAAGAGCAAAGAAATTAGGATTCAATAAGGTGTCTCAACTTAAACTTGCGGTAACAAAAAAAATTAAAGAATTTGTATCAGGCGGAGGATATTTATTTGCAATGTGTTCAGCAACCGATAGTTATGACGTTGCCTTGTCGGCTGAAAATGTTGATATTTGCGATATTATGTTCGATGGCGATCCTATGGATCCCAATGCACAGCAGAAGTTAAACTATTCCAACTGTATGGCTTTTAAAAACTTCAATATTGTTAGTAATCCATCTGAATATGAGATATCGGATATTGATGTTACTTACACTCGCCCACCTACAATAAATAAAACAAATGATTATTTCAGCCTATTTGAATTTTCAGCAAAATGGGATCATATACCAACAATGCTAACCCAGGACCATGTTAGATTAATTCCAGGCTTTATGGGACAGACAACTGCATTTAACAAGGATAAAGTAAAATCAGGAGTAATTATTATGGGTGAAAACAAAGCCGCTGGTGAAGTACGATATATGCATGGAGAATATGGGAAAGGTTTCTGGACATTTTATGGAGGACACGATCCCGAAGATTATCAACATAGAATTGGAGACCCCCCTACTGATTTAAATTTACATCCAAATAGTCCAGGTTACAGACTCATATTAAATAATATTTTGTTCCCTGCAGCGAAGAAGAAAAAGAGAAAAACATGATCAAAAAATCGTCACTAATTATTTCCTCAATTATATTGTTAAACCTGATAGTTATTGTTGCTTTTGCTCAGAATCAAAAAGATAGCATAATTGAGAATAGAGGGTATATTGTTAATATAGGCGATAAACCCGACAATATAAATTTTACATTTACTGATGGTTCAACAATAAGTTTGGATGAGCTTAAAGGAAAAGTTGTTGTGCTTCAGTTTACTGCAAGTTGGTGCTCAGTGTGTAGAAAAGAAATGCCACATTTAGAGAAAGAGGTATGGCAAAGATTTAAGGATGATGATTTTATACTTATAGGTGTTGATTTTGATGAACCTTTGGAAAAGGTTAAGAGTTTTAAGGAACAAATGAAAACAACTTACCCTATGGCACTTGATAAAGATGCATTAATATTTCAAAAGTTTGCTTTGAAAAAAAGTGGAGTAACAAGAAATGTGATTCTGGACAAAAGTGGAGAAATAGACTTTCTAACAAGACTTTATGAAAGGAAAGAATTTGAAGATATGATTTCTAAAATTGAAAGTCTATTGGAGTAATTTAAATATTACTTCGACCATTTTGGTTTAATAATTTTTGAAGGGAAACTAATTTCATTTATGGATAGCTTATACCAATTCTCGCATAATTCAGGGTCGCTATAATTAATAGTTCCGGTATAGTCTACACCATCAAAAACAATGTCAACAAGGCCTTGTTTCATCCAGTTACAATTAAGATCATAAATAACATCCTCAAGCAATTGTGCTGAAAAATTGTTTTCGGCGCGACAATTTCCATTGATACTACCACTAAAGTATAGGTTATAAGGTGTTTGGTATGTTGAATATGCTGACAAATCTACTTTTATGTTGAAGTCAGCATTAAAATTAATTACACCTGTGGTATCTTCGAAGGATCGGCTCCCATCAATCACCTTTAAGTTGAAAGTACTAACTCCATCTGTTTCACTGAGGTAAGAGTATTTATAACTACTGGCACGGATAGTATCTTTATCCATATTAAATTCCGCAAAAAATACCTCAACAGGATAATCAGTATTAAAGAAACCACTATCTGCTTTGAATCTGAGTTGACCTTGACGCCAATTACCGTAACCATCGTCATTCCCCCATTCGGGATATGTAATAGTTAACTGATATAATGAATCGGTATTATAAACCACATATGCCTGATCGATAGTATTGTGTCCATCTTCAAATAAAACACTATCGTAAATAACTTTAAAATAACTGCTTGAGAGATTAATTAAAAGGTGTTGCACATTGGCATAGTCAGATGTCATTTTTACACCATACTGATAATCAACTGATGTATTCTTGTCTTCCTTTTTACAGGAATATGCAAAAACTGTAATAACTATCAGAAAAAGGAAAGCGAAATTTCTCATTTTGGTTTTTGAATTTAATTACCCACCTATTCTTTTATACACTTCGAACGTATATGTAAAGTCATTTTGTGGATCATCATTTACATCTTCTTTTGATATTAACTCCCATTCATTCAACGAAATTTCAGGAAAAAAAGTATCGGCATCAAAATCTTTGTGAACTCTGGTTATGTATAATTTATCTGCCAAAGGCATAAATTGCTTATAAATTGAACCTCCCCCTATGATGAAGTTTTCATTTTCAGCATCCATCTTATTTACTGCATCATCGATAGAATATGCCATTAGGCAATTATCAATAACTTCATCTTTTACATCAGTTATTATCAAACTGGTACGCTTTGGTAATGGTCTTTTTGGAAGTGAGTAATAGGTTCGCTTTCCCATTACTATATAGTGAGATTCAGTTAGTTCCTTAAAGCGTTTTAGATCTTTTGAAATATGCCAAAGCAGATCGTTATCTTTACCGATAGCATAGTTTGATGCTATTGCAACAATTATTGATATTTTTTTGTTGTTTTCTTTCATTAATATCTAACTTTTATACTGAAATATCACCTTTAATATGAGGATGAGGGTCATAATCGCTTAGAGTAAAATCCTCAAATTCAAAATCAAAAATACTTTTAACTTTTGGATTAAGCGTCATTTTTGGTAATGATCTGGTATCTCTTTTCAATTGAGTGTTAACCTGCTCAATATGATTAAGGTAAATATGAGCATCTCCAAATGTATGTACAAACTCACCAGGTTTTAGGTTTGTTACTTGCGCAATCATCATAAGTAATAATGAGTAAGAGGCAATATTAAATGGAACTCCTAGAAAAATATCGGCACTGCGCTGATACATTTGCAAAGACAATTTACCATTTGCCACATAAAACTGGAACCAGGCATGACATGGCGGCAAAGCAGCATTACCTGCCGCCACATTTTCTGAAAATGTTTTTGATGATTCAGGTAAAACAGATGGATTCCAAGCCGAAACGATTATTCTCCTACTATCAGGATTATTTTGTATTTGATTAACAACATTTGAAATCTGATCTATTCCTTCCCCATTCCAGTTTCTCCATTGGGCACCATATACAGGACCTAAATTACCATTCTCGTCTGCCCATTCATTCCAAATCCTTACACCATTATCCTGAAGGTATTTTACATTTGTATCTCCTTTTAGAAACCAAAGCAATTAGTGGATAATTGATTTTAGATGTAGTTTTTTTGTGGTAAGCATCGGGAATCCTTCACTTAAGTCGAACCTGAGTTGTGGACCAAAATAACTTATGGTACCAGTACCTGTACGGTCGGTTTTTTTCACCCCTTTCTCTAATACTTCACTCAATAGGTCTAAATATTGCCTCATAAAGTTTAAAATTATTGATCACCAAAGTTATTAACATCTCAAAAAGTGGGGGTAAATTTTTAATAAAATATTTCACCTGTTAACAAACTGAATATTATCAACTTATATATTACTTAACAAAAACTGAAAAAATATTTTACTATTTCACCATTCTATACTGCATTAATAATTTAAATGAACATCACTTAAATTTAAATTTATTTTACATTTACGACTTCAAAAAAACGCTAAAGCGATTAATAATGGGCATAAAAGGTAGAATTACAATAATGAATTTTCTCCAGTTTTTCATCTGGGGTGCATGGTTGATTACTGTTGGTGTATATTGGTTTCAGAATAAGGGTTGGTCAGGAGCTGAATTTGGAGCAATTTTCTCCACTATGGGGATCGCGGCACTGTTTATGCCTACAATTGCAGGAATTATTGCAGACAGGTATATTAATGCTGAAAAACTATATGGAATACTTCATGTTTTAGGTGGTATAACACTTCTAAGTGTTCCTTCGATTAATAATCCCGGCGACTTTTTCTGGATTATTCTTTTGGCGATGATATTTTATATGCCAACAATATCGCTTGGTAACTCCATATCTTACAGCGCATTAAAAAATAATAATTTTGGTGTAATAAAGGATTATCCTCCAATTCGGGTATGGGGTACTGTTGGTTTTATTGTAGCTATGTGGGTAACTAATTTATCTGGAAACAAAGATTCAGCCAATCAGTTTTACATAGCAGGTTTTACTGCAATTATTTTAGGATTATATTCCTTTTCACTTCCAAAATGCCCACCTGAAGGCAGATCAGCGGAAAATAAATCCATTAGCCAAATGCTTGGTTTGGACGCCTTCAAACTCTTTAAAAACTATAAAATGGCTCTTTTCTTCTTGTTCAGTATGTCATTAGGAGCAGCGCTGCAATTAACAAATGCTTTTGGAGATGTTTTTTTAGATGATTTTAAACATATTGCTGAATATAAAGATTCAATTGTTGTGAAATATTCGACCTTGATAATGTCCATTTCTCAAATGTCGGAAACACTGTTTATACTTGCAATACCATTCTTCCTGAAGCGATTTGGAATTAAAAAAGTGATGCTCATTAGTATGTTTGCATGGGTTCTTAGATTTGGATTGTTTGCCTTTGGAGACCCTGGAACAGGACTTTGGATGATTATACTTTCTGGAATTATTTATGGAATGGCATTTGACTTTTTCAATATTTCAGGATCATTGTTTGTAGAAACCTCAACCGACTCCAAAATACGATCTTCGGCACAGGGCCTTTTTATGATGATGACCAATGGATTCGGAGCCATACTTGGCAGTGTTTCAAGTGGAATTATAATTGACTTGTATTTTACGACCGAATCTGGAAAAGACTGGCAAGGTATATGGATAACTTTTGCTGTTTATTCATTAATTATTGCTTTATTATTCGCTATATTCTTTAAACATAAACATAATCCTGAGGAAGTTAAAAATATTGGGCATTAGTTTGGATAAGTGATGTATTATAAATTATGAGTTGTGAATTTTGGGCCTGATATTATTTTTTTAGTCATCAATCCTAAATTACAGTTTACCAATAACTATTTACCAATGACTAAGAGTTTCTCGGTTTTATTTCTTCCTTTTATTGAGTTCGTCTCTAATCTTTGATGCTTCTTCAAAATTTTCTTCTGTAACTGCTTTTTCTAGCATCTCTTTCAATTCTGATGTTAGGTAGTCTTTATAGGATACTCTTCCTTCCCCAGTTTCCGTTGGTTCTTCCTCCAATTCACTTGCATCACCATCTTCCAACACAATACCTGCTTCATCCAGAACATTTTCCTCAACAAAAATGGGACAATTAAAGCGTAGAGAAAGAGCAACAGCATCAGATGTTCGGCTATCTATTTCAGAAATTTCTCCATCGTGTGCAACACATATGAGTTTAGAAAAGAAAATTCCATCATCAAACTTATTAATAACCACTTCTTTTACCCTGATACCAAAGTGCAATGCGAAGTTTTTAAATAAGTCATGAGTTAAAGGGCGGGTGGGTTTCATTTTCTCTAATTCAATGGCAATCGACTGGGCTTCAAATCCTCCAATAATTATTGGTAGTCTTTTACTTTCGCCAGGAACTCCAAGAACTAGTGCATAAGCACCGCTCTGTGACTGGCTATAAGACATCCCAACTATTTCTAATCTTATTCTCTTCATTTATACTTTCAGAATAGAGGCTAAAATTAGAAAAAAAATCCCAACCTCCTACCTCTTTTCAAAGATTGTTTTGGGTGATTTTGCCAAAATGAAAAACAAAATTTGATATATTTACCAATTATTTGTTTTTCATATGATTAATGGGTATGCTTTTTCAGACTGTTTATAAATAACACCATTTTGACAAATAATTAGCTAATTGACACTAACACAAACTCTAAATTTATATTTTAGCAGTCTTTTGCAAACGTTTGAAATTTATATTATTTAAAACTTATACTATGAAGAAAATTTTATCATTTTTTACGCTTCTTAGCATGCCATTTATTAGCATGGCAAGTGAAGCTGATTTAGTTATTCCGGAGGGAATACGAGGTGAAACTATTCTGTATTGGGGGTTTTTAATCACCATAGCAGGATTTTTATTTGGCCTTTATCAGTTTGCTAAAGTAAGAAAAATCAGAGCCCACAAATCAATGCTCGAAGTTGCCGATGTAATTTACCAAACAGGTAAGACCTACCTTATTCAACAGGGTAAATTTTTAGCAATATTATTTTTGTTCATTGGCGCAGCTGTAGCATTTTATTTTGGATGGTTATCAGATGCCAATTTTGGCTTTGGTGGAGTAGCCATGATTCTGGGATGGACAATACTTGGAATTTTAGGCTCCTATAGTGTTGCCTGGTTTGGTATTCGAATGAATACATTGGCAAACTCAAGGATGGCTTTTGCCTCTCTGGAGCGTAAACCTCTTAAACTACTCAATATACCTCTAAATGCAGGTATGAGTATAGGTGTGGTTTTAATTTCACTTGAATTAACAATGATGCTAATTATCCTGATGTTTGTACCAGGAGAATATGCAGGAGCAAGTTTCATTGGATTTGCAATTGGTGAATCTTTAGGTGCCTCAGCATTGAGAATTGCAGGCGGTATTTTTACGAAAATCGCAGATATTGGATCCGATTTAATGAAGGTTATCTTCAAAATTGGTGAGGATGATCCAAGAAACCCTGGAACAATTGCCGATTGTGTTGGTGATAATGCAGGGGATAGCGTAGGTCCAACGGCAGATGGTTTTGAAACATATGGTGTTACCGGTGTTGCATTAATATCATTTATTGTTCTTGCGGTAACTGAAGGTACTGCATGGGAAGCTAACCAGATTCAATTGTTATCATGGATATTTGTAATGAGAATCCTTATGGTTGTTACTTCAATCGTTGCGTTCTGGATAAACGGATTATTGACTGATTCAAAATATAAAACGGCAGATGATATGGATTTTGAAAAGCCGTTAACAAATCTTGTTTGGATAACTTCTTTACTATCTATTGCTATAACTTTTGCTGCCAGTTATTTTATGATTGGTGATATGCCTTACAACTTATGGATAACTTTATCTATCATAATTAGTGCAGGAACATTGGGAGCAGCATTGATCCCAGAATTCACAAAGTTATTCACCAGTCCTAAATCAACTCATGTTGCAGAAGTTGTTGAAGCATCAAAAAAAGGGGGTGCTTCTCTAAATATACTTTCAGGTTTAGTAGCCGGAAACTTCAGTGCTTTCTGGCAAGGTATGGTTTTCTTCCTGCTTATGTTCATTGGGTATTATGCAAGTACTTTCGGACTTTCAAATATAATGATATACCCTTCCATTTTTGCATTCGGACTAGTAGCCTTTGGATTCCTGGGAATGGGACCTGTTACTATTGCTGTTGACAGTTACGGACCTGTAACTGACAATGCTCAGTCCATTTATTAGTTATCATTGATTGAAGAAAATCAAAAAGAAATAACTCCTGAAATTGAAAGAGACTTCGGATTTACACCTGACTTTGAAAAGTCGAAATATTTCCTTGAAGCCAATGACGGTGCAGGTAATACTTTTAAAGCAACGGCAAAGCCTGTATTGATTGGTACTGCTGTTGTTGGAGCAACCACTATGATATTCTCCTTAATACTTGTTATTGAAAGTACAATAGGTATAAAACCAGAGGAAGTTCTAAATGTATTGAACCCATGGACAGTATTAGGCTTCCTATTAGGAGGTGCTGTAATATACTGGTTCACAGGAGCATCTATTCAGGCTGTTACAACTGGCGCTGCCAGAGCAACTGAGTATATTAAGAAAAATATAAACCTGGATCCTAATGCTGAGAAAAAGGCGGATATCGAAAAATCGAAAGAGGTTGTTCAAATTTGTACTGTTTATGCACAAAAAGGAATGTGGAATATATTTATTGCACTCTTCTCCTTTGCGCTTGCATTCGCATTTTTGTCTGCACCTTCAGGCTTAACTGAAGGAATGAATGAAGCTGATACTTTGGCAAATTCACTGCCGGTTGCTATGTTCGTTGGTTATTTGCTTTCCATAGCATTCTTTGGATTATATCAGGCTATCTTCATGGCAAATGCAGGTGGTTCATGGGATAATGCCAAGAAAGTTATTGAAGTTGACATGCAGGAAAAAGGAACCGATTTACATGCTGCATCAGTTGTTGGTGACACCGTTGGTGATCCATTTAAAGATACATCTTCAGTTGCTATGAACCCTGTAATTAAATTTACAACATTATTCGGTTTACTTGCAATGGAGATTGCAATTTCAGTTCACTTTAGGGCTATAGCACCATATGTAGGTCTTGGATTCCTGGTTGTTGCATTATATTTTGTTTATCGTTCTTTCTACAAGATGAGAATAAATCAATAATCAAAATTATCACATATAAAAAAAAAGGAGGTATTATGCCTCCTTTTTTTATTTTTGCAGATTATATGGGAAGAATACTTGCATTGGATTATGGACAAAAAAGAACTGGAATAGCAGTTACGGATAATGAAAAAATTATTGCAACCGGATTAACCACTATTCCTTCGAAAACACTTTTAAAGTTCATAGGTGAATATATTAAAAATGAAGAAGTTGAGTGTATCGTAATTGGTGAACCAAAAGATATGATGAACCGCCCTTCTGATTCAACAAAATATATTGAACCTTTCATAGGTGCTTTGAGAAAAAGATTCCCTAAAATTGTTATTAAAAGGTACGATGAACGTTTTACTTCAAATATGGCATTTCAAGCTATGATAGATGGAGGTTTAAGTAAATCTAAAAGAAGAGATAAGGCAATGGTAGATAAAATAAGCGCCACACTTATACTGCAATCGTATCTAAAATCAGTGGAAAAAAACTAAAATAAATGTTAGCAATTACTGCATATGGTCATCCGACTCTAAAAAAAGTTGGCGAAGAAATCGATAAAGACTATCCTGAACTACAAAAACTAATTGAAGACATGTTCGAAACCATGTATAATTCGCGTGGCGTTGGACTAGCTGCACAGCAAATAAATAGAGCAATTAGACTATTCGTTATCGATGCCACGCCTTATGGAGAAGAACATGATATTGCTCTGAATTTCAAAAAAGTATTTATAAACCCAAAAATCACAGATTTTTATGGAGAGGAATGGGAAATGGAAGAAGGATGCTTAAGTGTTCCAGGTATTAATGAGTATGTAAAACGTCCTTCAAAGATTAAAATGACATATCAGGACGAGGACTTTAACACACATGAGGAAGAGTTTGAAGGAATAATTGCGAGAATTATACAGCATGAATACGACCATATTGAAGGTAAATTATTTGTGGAGAGAATTCCTCAAATAAGGAAAATGCTAATAAAAAGAAAGTTAAATGACATTTCCATTGGAAAACACCCAGCTGATTACAAAATGATTTATCCTAAGAAAAAAATAAAACGTTAATAATATGAAGAATTTAGTTTTAATTATCATTGGTTTAATAGGTATAGGACTTATTAGTTCTTGCAATAATGCTAATAAAGCAAAGGTAGAAGTTAACCTAAACGATAGTATTTCATTCTATGAGAAATCTCTCTTTGGAAATGAAGGCATGAGTAAACTGGATGTAGAAGGGGCTTTGAAACTATCTAATTTTTATTATCAATGGGCATTGGCCAATAAAGGAGATAGCCTTGCTCCCGAATATTTATTAAAATCGGCTGATATAGCGATGAATATGAAAAAGCCTGTTCCTGCAATAAATGCATTTAATATTATTTTAACTGATTACCCAAATCACAAAAATGCACCCTATGCACTATTTTTAAAGGCATTCGTTTATGAGGATATTCTCAATAATAATGATAAAGCAAGGAAATTCTATCAAGAGTTTTTAATAAAATATCCTGATAATGAATATGCTGATGATGTTAGGATTTCATTAAAAAATTTGGGAAAAACACCAGAAGAGTTAATAAGAGAATTTGAGAACAAATAAAAAAAAGCCTTTTCGTTGAAAAGGCTTTTTTTTATTTGTATTTTATAAACCAAATGTAATTCCAAATTTAGCAAAGCTTAATCCAGTAGAGCCTAATTCAGCAAAAAGCCCCATTGCTCCGCCAAACATCCATCTTCCACCTACGAAAGCATCCGGATACACTGTAGTATTAGCATTTCTAAAATCGTTCTTCCCGTTAAAACCAATACCAAAACCAGCACCGGCATAAACATCAAACACATTTGTATTTAAACCTAAAAAGTGCCATGCAGCACGAGGTCCAATGTAGAACCTTGGAAAAGGATCTCCACCAAATGTTCCAATATGAAATTCAGCGAGTCCACCGAAAGAAACTACTCCAATTGTTCCGGTAGGTATTACTCCTACTTCTCCACTAAAGTTAACGGAAGGTATTGCACCAAAATTACTTGGTCCTCCAACTCCTGCATTAAACATTAAAACTCCTTTGTTAAATACACCCTGAGCACTTAAACCTATGCTCAAAAAGCCCACGAGGGCAACAAGAATCATTTTCTTCATAATCAATATAATTTTTATTAGACAATATTACTTAGCAAAACTTATGGCTCTGGTTTCTCTAATAACAGTTATTTTTATTTGTCCAGGATATGTCATTTCCTCCTGTATTTGTCGTGATAACTCATAAGATATTTTATCTGCTTCTGCATCGGTAACCTTATCAGCACCAACTATAACTCTCAACTCACGTCCAGCTTGAATAGCATAGGTTTTAACAACTCCAGGATATGCCAATGCAAGTCCCTCTAATTTTTTCAACCTTTGTATATAAGCATCTACAATTTCCCTTCTTGCACCTGGTCGCGCTCCTGAAATAGCATCACAAACCTGTACAATTGGAGCAATTAGTGTTTCCATTTCTACCTCATCGTGGTGAGCTCCGATGGCATTGCAAACATCAGGTTTCTCACGATACTTTTCTGCCAGTTTCATTCCCAATAATGCGTGAGGTAATTCTGCCTCATTTTCTGCTATTTTGCCTATATCGTGTAGTAATCCTGCACGCTTTGCTTTCTTAGGGTTTAAGCCTAGTTCAGCAGCCATAGTAGCACTCAGGTTCGCAACCTCAATGGAGTGGGCCAATAAATTTTGTCCGTATGATGAACGATACTTCATTTTACCAACAAGTTTTATCAACTCATGATGCAGATTGTGTATTCCAAGATCAATAACAGTACGTTTTCCTCTTTCTATTATCTCCTGGTCTACTTCATTTCTGGTTTTTGTAACTACTTCCTCTATTCGAGCTGGATGTATTCGGCCATCAGAAACCAGTTTCTGTAATGAAAGTCTTGCAACTTCCCTTCTTATAGGGTCGAAGCCAGACAACAATATAGCATCTGGACTATCATCAATAATAATTTCTATTCCGGTCATGGCTTCAAGTGCACGTATGTTGCGCCCTTCTCTATCAATAATTCTACCTTTAATAGCATCATTATCAATATTGAATACTGTTACAGTGTTTTCTATTGCATGTTCAGCAGCTGTCCTCTGTATAGTTTCTATAACAATTTTCTTAGCCTGCTGATTGGCAGTTAATTTTGCCTCCTCCATGATATCTTTTAC
>PKTD01000203.1 GCA_002869315.1 Marinilabiliales bacterium
ATGGCTTTTAACATAAGTTCGCATTATGATACTGCTATTTTCAACTGGATGAACAATGGTGAGATTGAGGCTTTCAAAAGCAGTTCTATGGAGCCAAATGTTCTTCGCTATGGCGAGAATCCGCATCAAAAAGGAGTTTTTTACGGTGATATGGATAAGGTTTTCAAACAACTTCACGGCAAAGCCATTTCTTATAATAACCTTCTGGATCTGGATGCTGCGATTAATCTGATAAGCGATTTTGAAGAAACAACTTTTGCAGTTATTAAGCACAACAACGCATGCGGACTTGCTTCGAGAGATAGTTTATTGGATGCATGGAATGATGCTCTTGCCGGCGATCCTGTTTCTGCTTTCGGTGGTGTTCTTGCCACTAACAGAAATATCGATCTGGCTACAGCCAACGAAATAAACAAAATATTCTTCGAAATTATTATCGCTCCTTCCTACGATGCCGATGCTTTAGAAGTATTGAAATCCAAGAAAAACAGAATCATTCTCGAGAAGAATTCATATGATTTCGGCAGACAGCAATTCCGCTCTTCATTAAATGGAGTTTTGGTTCAGGATAAGGATTTGAAAACCGAAACTCCTGAAGATTTACAACAAAGTACCGAAACAAAACCAAGTTCTGCAGAAATAGAAGATCTTATCTTTGCAAACAAATTGGTAAAACATACAAAATCGAACACCATCGTACTGGCAAAAAACAAGCAGTTAGTAGGTTCGGGAACAGGACAAACATCGAGAGTTGACGCTTTAAAGCAGGCAATAGAAAAAGCAAATAATTTTGAATTGCCTCTGGAAGGTGCCGTTATGGCTTCCGACGCTTTCTTCCCCTTTGCCGATTCAGTGGAGATTGCGCATAAAGCAGGTATTAAAGCAGTTATACAACCGGGCGGTTCCATTCGCGATAAAGATTCCATAGAATATTGCAATAAAAATGGAATTAGCATGGTGTTTACGGGAATACGTCATTTTAAACATTGATTTGTTTATATTTGTAGGTTCTGTTTGTTTTTAGGAGCAGGCAACTTCTCTTTTTTGGGAAGTAAATTATTAATTCACAATTAAACAGCAGTAAAACTGCAGGCAGCATATGGGATTATTTTCATTTTTAAGCAAGGAAATTGCGATTGACCTTGGAACGGCCAATACAATTATTATATACAACGACAAGGTTGTTGTTGACGAACCATCGATAGTTGCGCTTGAAAGAAATACGGGTAAAATTATTGCAATTGGTAAAAAGGCACAGATGATGCATGGTAAAACCCACGAAAACATCAAAACCATAAGGCCTTTGCGCGATGGAGTAATTGCAGATTTCCAGTCGGCGGAATTTATGATCCGCGAAATGATAAAAATGATTGGCATAAAAAGCAGCCTTTTCCCACCTGCATTGAAAATGGTTATTTGTATCCCGTCGGGTATTACCGGTGTTGAGGAAAGAGCCGTAAAAGATTCTGCCGAGCAGGCCGGAGCCAAGGAAATAAGACTAATACACGAACCTATGGCTGCTGCTATCGGTATCGGCATAGATGTTCTGGAACCTACCGGAAATATGATTGTAGATATAGGGGGAGGAACAAGTGAGATTGCTGTTATTGCCCTGGGGGGAATTGTTAATAATACTTCCATTCGTATTGCCGGTGACGATTTCAACTCTGATATCGAAGAGTATATGCGAAAAGAACACAACATAAATATTGGTGAAAGAACCGCCTAAAGAATTAAAATTGAAGTGGGTGCTGCCATCGATGAACTTGACAACCCACCTGATGAATATGAGGTTTTGGGTAGAGATATGCTTACCGGAATTCCTAAGGGTATTAAGGTAAATTATAAGGAGATTGCCCAATGTCTGGATAAATCAATTTCCAAAATAGAAGCTGCTGTTCTGAACGCATTGGAGAATACTCCTCCTGAACTTTCTGCCGATATTTACCGTACCGGAATTTATCTTGCCGGTGGTGGTTCTATGCTAAGAGGACTAGATAAAAGGTTACATCTGAAAACAAAACTATCAGTACACGTAGCAGAAGATCCATTGAGAGCCGTGGCTCGTGGAACAGGGATTGCTCTGAAAAACTTCGACAAATTCACATTCTTGATAAAATAAATAATACTTAGAAGACCGATGCGGAATCTGTTCATCTTCTTGTGGAATAATCGGTTTTTTAGTCTTTTTTTGGTTTTGGAGATCATTGCTATAAGCATGCTGTCGACATCTTATTCTTATCATAAATCATTGAGGTTTAATTTATTAAATGATGTTAGCGGTAGTTTTTTAGGTGTTTATTCAAATGTCTCCGATTATTTTTATCTGAAAAAGGAAAATAAAAAACTGCTTAATGAAAATGCGTTTTTGAGAAATCAACTTGATGATGCATTTTTAAAGACAGATACCTCTGCAATTTTTATCGATACACTCTATAAATATATTCCTGCCAATGTTATCAGTAGCAGCATCAATTTGCAGTCGAACCGGATAATTGTTAATAAGGGGAAAATTCATGGTGTAGAAAAGGAAATGGGTGTAATAAGCGACAATGGAATAGTTGGAATAGTGATTGGTGTTTCCGATCATTATGCTACTATTATGTCGGCTTTAAGCCAGAATGCTAACTTCAGCGCAAAAATTAAAAGCAGCGGGCAGTTGGTAAGTGTTTCCTGGCCGGGAGATAATTATTTATATGGCGAGATAAATGACATACCTTCACATATTCAACTTAATGAAGGAGATACCATTGTGAGTAGTGGAAATTCCATAATTTTTCCCAATAATATTTATGTGGGAAGTGTTGTGGAGCATAAGCAAAGGGAAGACAAAGATTTGAGCAAGGCGAAAATAAAATTCGCAGTAGATTTCAATAATCTGCATTATGTGTATATCGTCAATAATTTGATGAAACCAGAACTGGATTCTTTATTAATAAATACTGAAAATGAATAATATAGTAGTCAAAAATATTGTGCGTTTTCTGTTGCTGGTTCTGCTGCAGGTATTTGTATTTAACAAAATGAATTTATTCGGATACCTGAATCCGTTTGTTTATGTACTTTTTATTATTCTCCTTCCATTTCAAACCAATAAATTACTATTATTATTATTGGCTTTCGGAACAGGGCTTACCATAGATATTTTTGGTGATACACCGGGATTACATACTTCTGCAACTGTATTCATGGCATTCTTAAGACCTTCCCTTATAAGGGGATTCTTTGGTAGAATTGAATTTACCCAAAATGAAGAACCTTCCATTAAAAAACTTGGCTTTGGAGGCTTTTCAAGATATATGATAGTGCTGGTAGTGGCTCATCATTTTGTATTGTTTTTTATGGAAACACTTAGTTTCAGCAGGTTTTTCGACATTCTCAAAACAACTTTGTTAAGCAGTTTATTGTCGGTAATATTGATATACATCTATATCTTCCTGTTTACCAGAAGAAAATAATGTGTTAAATATCATTTCGCCTATAGGCGGATAAAAATTTATTTATGTTTGCAAAAAATCGAACTAATATGTATAAAATTTCATCATTATTATTAGCAGTGCTGCTGGGAATTATTGCAGTATCATGTCAGCAGAAAGAAGAAAACAATTTCAAAGTTGACGTTACTATTACCGGTATAGGTGATAAAGTAGTTTATTTACAACAAAGAAAAAGTGGAGAATGGGTAAAATACGATTCTATAAACCTTGTTGCTGATAAAGGAGTATTTGAAGGAAATATCGACCTTCCGGAATATTTTTATTTAACAGTGAAAGATGGACAAGGATATGTACCGTTTTTTATTGATAAAAGCGATATTAGTATTACTACTAACATTAACAATATGAGAGATTATACTGTTAGTGGTTCAAAAACCCAGGACGAATATTCTGCTTTTATGGAGTCATTAGGAAAGTTTGATGAGCAGGCCGCATTGCTTGGTCAGCAATATCAACAGGCAGATGAAGAAGGAAAGAAAAATATTGAAGTGCAATATGATAGCCTGATGGAGCAAAAAACACAAACTATGCTCGATTATGCCTTGTCAAATAATGAGTCGGTCGTGTCTCCATTTATTATCATGAGCAACTCATATTTATTTGAACTGGAAGCACTCGACAATGTGACCAATAATTTTTCACCAAAAATTGCAAACTCATTCTATACTCAGTATCTGAAGGATAGAGTTTCCACATTAAAGAATGTAGCGGTAGGACAAAAATATACTGATTTTACCCTCAATGATCCTGACGGAAATCCAATACCTCTGTCATCAATATTAAATAACAACTATGTGCTTGTTGATTTCTGGGCTTCATTGTGTGGACCATGTAGAGCAGAGAACCCAAATGTTGTGGAGGCTTACAATAAATACCACGATAAAGGTTTTGATGTGTTTGGCGTTTCCTTCGATAAAGATCACGATAAATGGGTAGAAGCCATAGAAAAAGATAATTTAACATGGAAGCATGTTTCCGACTTAAAATACTGGTCGTCAGAAGCAGGTAAACTATATGGTGTTCAGTCGATTCCTCATAACTTCCTAATCGATCCACAGGGAATAATTGTTGAAAAGAACCTAAGAGGTGAAGATCTGCAAAACAAATTGGCAGAGATTTATTCAGAATAAGATAATAAAACACTAATTATAAAGCCCGTCGGATTTTTCGGCGGGCTTTTTTGTTTAATAAACCCCTGTAGGGTTATTGACTATGGATATTGATTTTACAACAGTCCCCATGCCTCCGGGACTGTGATTACTGATATGTTTCCGTCTTCGACGGAATAATTAATGGGTCATAAATAAATAATCCAATTCCGCCGGTAGGCGGATATATATTAATAGTCCGGTGAGAATCACCGGGTATTAAATAAATATTGACCCCCCAAAACCCCTGTAGGGGTTTCATATTTCTTAACCCAAACCAGCCCATCAACACAGGATTCCAATATATTTTTTTGTCAAATGTGCATTGAAATTATATCTTTGTATTGAAATAAGCAGAACTTTAATTAATATTTATCGTTATGAACATCAGGAAACATAGTTTGTTACTATCTGTAATATTGCTACTTATATCAACCCAATTCAGCGCCTTCTCTCAGGAGTGGAAAGAAAGTCTTCCTCAGGACAGAGAAGCACAATCGCAACTAACATTTTTTGATTATCAAAAAGCCTTTAATGACTATTGGGAACCTTTTAATGTTGAAGAAGGATATTATACCATAAATGGCGAGAAGAAAAAAGCTGCTGGCTGGAAGCAATTTAAAAGATGGGAATGGTATTGGGAAAGCCGTGTAAATCCTGTAACAGGTGAATTTCCTGAGGTTTCAGCCATGGAGCGTTTCGATGAATATTTAAAAGCAAACGGCAACCAACGTAGTGTTTCAGGAAACTGGACGAGTATGGGACCCTCTTCTTCTACCGGAGGTTATGCAGGCATCGGAAGGCTTAACTGTATTGGATTTAGCCCTACTGATAACAACAGGTTTTACGTAGGTGCTGCTGCCGGGGGTATATGGAAGACTACTGATGGAGGTTCCACCTGGACAGCCATTGGAGATGATAATGCAGCCCTTGGCGTTAGCGATATTATTGTAGTTGATAATGCAGGTACCGACGAAATATATATGGCTACAGGCGACAGAGACGCTTCTGATACTTATTCGGTAGGCGTTCTGAAATCTACCGATGGAGGCAGTACATGGACAACAACCGGCCTTAGCTGGACACAAAGCCAGGCTTATCTTATAAACCGCTTGTTAATGGACCCAAACAATAATAGTATTTTATATGCAGCCACAAATGGCGGACTTTATAAAACTACTAATGGAGGAACATCATGGAGTCAGATTTCCACAACAGTATTTAAGGATATTGAGTTTAATACCTCAAACAGTGCTATGCTTTTTGGTTCCAGTGGATGGGGAGATATTTACAGATCAACCAACTCAGGTTCTTCATGGACCATAGTACATTCTGAGTCGGGCGGAAGAAATACTCGTATAGCGGTTTCAGCAGATAATTCTTCCAACGTTTATGTGGTTATGGCAAACTCCAGTAGTGGTTTACATGGAATTTATAAATCTACCAATAGTGGATTGACATATACAGAGGTGTTTTCCGGTTCCACAACAAATATGCTCGACTGGGCATGTGATGGTTCCGGTTCAGGTGGCCAGGGATGGTACGATCTATGCCTTGCTGCCGACCCCAATGATGCTGATGTTCTTTTTGTTGGGGGTGTGAACACATGGAAATCTGTTGATGGCGGCTCTTCATGGAATATCACTAACCATTGGTCGGGCACATGTGGTGGACAGGCCACCACCGTGCATGCTGATAAACACTATTTAGAATTCCAGAACGGAACATCTACCTTATTTGAATGTAATGATGGTGGTGTTTATAAAACGTCTAATGGCGGTAATTCCTGGACTGATATTAGCAACTCTCTGGTAATAAGTCAGATATACAGGATTGGCGTAGCGCAGTCGGTTTCCAATGATGTAATTTGCGGCCTCCAGGATAACGGAACAAAAAATCAGGAAAATGGAATATGGGATGACGTAATTGGAGGAGACGGTATGGATTGTGCCATAGATCCTAATAATGCTAATATTCAATATGGCGAACTGTATTACGGAAACATAAAAAAAACTACCAACCATTGGTTTTCATATGTTACCATTTCCGACAATATACCTGGTAGTGGGGCTTGGGTTACACCTTATGTAATTGACCCTAACAACAGTCAGGTACTGTATGTGGGTTATGATGATTTATTTAAATCAACCAATCAGGGAAGCAGCTGGACTCAAATTAGTAGTTGGGGAGGATCAAAGCTTAAGTCCTTGGCAGTTGCCGCATCAAACTCACAGTATATTTATACCGCTACCAATACCACTCTTTACAAAACTGCCAATGGAGGTACATCATGGACAGATATAAGCTCAGGGCTTCCGGTTTTCAGCAGTAATATTACATTTATAAGTGTAAAACATGACGACCCTAATACCATATGGGTATCATTAAGCGGATTTAACTCCGAAGGCGTTTATCAATCTACTAATGGGGGTTCTTCCTGGACAAATATTTCTACGGGACTGCCCCAGTTACCGGTTAATTGTGTTATTCAAAACCGACAAAATACTACTGTTAGTGAATTATATGCAGCCACCGACGTGGGTGTATATGTCAAAGTTGGTACTGCAAACTGGACCGCATTTTATACCGGTTTGCCAAATGTGCCTGTAAATGAAGTGGAGATATACTATGACGATGTTGTTACATCTAACAGCAAGATAAGAGCAGCTACTTATGGCAGGGGTTTATGGGAGTAGGATTTATATACTCCGGCAGCAGCACCAACAGCCGATTTTATGGCTGATAACACAACACCCACAACAGCCGATACAGTATATTTTACAGATTTAAGTGCCGACAACCCAACTTCATGGGCATGGACAATTACTCCTACAACATTTTCTTATATAGAAGGTACAGATGCAAATACACAAAATCCCATTGTTATTTTTAATGATCCGGGTTTTTATACTGTTGAATTAACAGCCACAAATACAAATGGTAGCAGTACCGAAACTAAAGTTGATTATATAGATTGTTCTTTAGCAGCTCCGCTAGCTGAATTTGAAGCCGACAATTTAACTCCTGATACGGAAACTACAGTCAACTTCACTGATCTTTCAGATAACAATCCTGATTCATGGGTATGGACATTTACCCCAAACACAATTACTTATCAGGATGGAACAGATGAAAATTCACAAAATCCATCAGTAATATTCAATCAGGATGGTTTTTATACTGTTTCGCTAATAGCAACAAATGACGGGGGCAGTGATACAGAAGAAAAAACAGATTATATAGAAGTTAGCCTTGCTGCTCCTGTAGCAGATTTCGAGGCAGATAATGTTGCACCTTCCGTTGGTATGGATGTTACATTTACAGATTTATCCTCTAATTCACCCGACACATGGTTATGGGAGTTTACCCCTTCTACTGTTGTGTTTTTAGATGGTACAGATGCAAATTCGCAAAACCCAATGGTTGAATTTTCAGAAGTGGGATTGTATACTGTTACACTTACTGCCAGCAATTCAGGTGGCAGTGACGACGAAACCAAAACCGATTATATAGATGTCAGCAATGCTCTTTCAGTAACAGTTAGTGCTGATCCGGCGGATATTTGTGTTGGTGAAACTACAATGCTTGATGCAACAGCAGGAGGAGGTGCAGAACCTTATACATATCTTTGGACTGCTGTTCCTGTAGATGCAAGTCTGACAGGACAGGAAACTACACAAAATCCGGTAGTAAGTCCTACAGTAACCACTGTCTATACATGTGTTGTTACTGATAATGACGCAACAGAAGTACAGGATGATGTGACCGTTACTATTCTTACAGCGGCAGAAATTACTCTTCTTAACTGGCCGGAAACATTATGTAATCAACTGGAACCACCAGTGCAATTGGAGGCTACTCCTGAAGGCGGAACTTACAGTGGTAATGTTACTGAAGATGGAATATTTACTCCTGAAACTGCTCCCCTTGGCTGGAATGTAATTACATATACCTATGTGGATGAAAATACTTGTGAGAGTTCAGCAACCGACTCAATTTATGTTGATAATTGTGTGGGAATAAATAGCACAAACCTTGATGATTTTATTAAAATATTCCCAAATCCAAATAGCGGAAAGTTTAAAGTTTTATCTGCAGTACAATTAAAGAATGTTCAAATTATTAATCAGCAGGGTAAATTGGTTGTATCCCAAAAGGCTAATAATAAAAGCATTAATATAGACGCCAATCTTCAAAAGGGAGTTTATATTTTAAGGATAACATTAAACGACAATAGTATTATAAACAGAAATATCATCATTAAGTAAAGAGGCTTTTTAAATTCTCCTTGCTTTATAAACTTCTGTTCAGATATTTTGAATAATCCTTTACAGGAATTTTATAATCTTGTTTAAACAGAGGTGAAGTAATTAAAAAATCTGCCGATGTTCTGTTGGAGGCTGTGGGTATATTATAAAGAACCGCAATTCTCAATAGTGCCTTTACGTCTACATCATGAGGCTGTGGTTCCATGGGGTCCCAGAAGAATATAAGAACATCAATTTTGCCTTCTGCTATCATGGCTCCCAATTGTTGATCGCCACCAAGTGGCCCCGACTTAAGTTTTAATATTTCCAAAGCAGAATGTTCTGGTTTTATTGTTTCTTCAGAAGGGTTTTTCAATGCATCTTCAATTAATTTCCCGGTGGTACCTGTACAAATCAAGCGATGAGGAGTGAGTAAACTTCTGTTCCAGTCGGCCCACTCTATCATATCCTTCTTCATGGTATCATGTGCAACAAGTGCTATATTTTTTATTTTAATCATGTCTTTTTTCTGCAAATCTATGGTAATGGCAATGGCCGGAATCATTATGTCTGTTAAATAATTATTAATTGTAATATATTGATACACAGTTTTAAAACCCTGTTACTATTGTCTTATTTCAAACGTATGCATAAAAAAAGAGGCCGCTCAAAAAAACGACCTCTTTCAATTTATATAAAATAATTGTTGTTATCTTACAATCATCTTCTTAGTATACTTAGAATCTCCTGCAGTGATAGTATAGAAATATACTCCCTGTGTAAGATTGCTTCCATCGATAGTTAAAGTATGGTTACCACTTGTTTTATAACCATAGTCTTTTGAAGAAACCAATTGACCTGTTATACTCATAATATCCATAGTTACATAAGTGTCGTTATTTAAATGAACATTTACATAGCTTTCTCCATTAAATGGATTAGGGAAATTTTGTGAAACAACAGCCATCTCTTTAACAGAAGGGGTTTCATTCACTCCAATTATGGTAAACTGGCTTTCAGTAAAGTAAAAATCCTGAATATATTTAAGTCTTAATGGTGCAATTGGATCTGCTGGATCCATATCCTCATAAACTATAGGAATATTATATCCATTATCATCAGTAAAACAGTATTTTGCTGCATTACCAAAATAAGCCTGCCACATACCTTCTGAGAAAAGAGTAACATTAGTTGGTCCGTCTTCTCCTGAATTGTTCTCAGTTTTCATATAGTTGCTAGGATTAAATCCACGACACCATATATTTGGCCTGTCATTATCTTCAGCATCTTCTATATCAGTATCCAGCCAGGAGATAAATATTCTTGTACCTTCCCAATTGGTAGTAATTCTAATGCGGTTATCTTCGCTGATATCGCCGAAAGTCCCTCTGAAAGTGGCAGGGCGCCCCATTTCTTCCACAAACCATGATGTTCCACCATCTGTTGTAAACAGATCAACTGCGGCAAGATATCCGCTTGCAGTAATTATTGATTGTGGATCAGAACCAGTAGGTCCAATCATAACAGCAATATGTAAATTGCCATCTGCATCCACAGCAATATCATGATCAAAAGCGGTGGTATAAGAAATTTCTTCTCTTGTGGGAACCGGTGGCTCAAAAAGGTCGGCAATTAACTGATCAGTAAGATGGTTATAAACAATACCACCTATACCATCTGCACCATCGAGTTGAATAAATTCAGGGCCTTCCCAGTTTTCTCCACCATCGGTAGTTTTCCAGTAAATAGGATAAATATTGCTATATCCACTTTGTTGTTCTGCATTACCATCATTACCTAAAGCACAAATATATCCGGTCATTCCATCAGGGGAAAATGCAATTTTTTCATCTACGGGATATCCAGAAACATCCATAGGAGCATCCAGACCTTCGAAAGTATAAACCATATCTTCCAATTCACTATCCCATACACCTTTTGAAAAAATCAACTGATCATTATATGTGCTGCTTGTAAGGTCATAGTCAATATCTAATGAATAAGCATCACCACTGGGCTTTTGCCAAAATGCCGATGGTACTCCAAGATAAAAATCTTGCTCTATATAAATATTTTTAGTGTGATATGAGGTGTCGGTAAGTTTCACAACACCGTATGAATATCCACCCCAGATATCATTCAGTCCCCAAAGGTTTGGAGCAAAATATGATAAATATGAGTCTTCAACTCCTTTGCCTGCTAATGAGGCATCCACAAAACCGGCATTTGGATATCTGGCAGCATCCAGATAATATTCACCACCTTCATTTTCTGATGCAATATAGAATTCATTCATGGTCGACCATGTTTGTCCACCGTCAAATGAAATATCATAACCAAGGTCTCCTGAGTATCCACCCGGATCATCATCACCACCCATACGGTGAATAACAGCGATAGTATTTAAATCCTGGTTAACAGGAATTAACGATTCCTGTCCTCCTGCATATCCCCATCCATAGGCATTTGCCACAGTTCCCAAAGGCACAACAGTAACTATGTTTGCATCTCTGTCGGATGTTGGCATAATTCGCTCCGACTGTATGTCTGATTTGGTAATAGCCGGAGTGGCAACAGGCTCAATACCTTTCTCAGTATTTTCGATTTGTTTCATGGTTTTGGTATCAATTTTAAATTGATACGCTTGTTGCGAAACCACAACTCCACCCATTAAAATGGATAGAAAAAACAGTATAAATTTCCTCATAACGAAATGGTATTAGTTTAACATTTAAATTTATTTTAGCACAAATATAGCATTTATCGTATGAAAATGCTTAGAAAATAACTGATATTTATTAAATTAGCCAGCGGAAAATCAAAATTATTAATTATATGAAACGACTTTTACTATCTTTTTTTCTGGTATCATTTTGTGCATTTTCTTTTTCGCAAAGTGAATTAGCCCGCGCCAGAGCAGACAAGGAATGGGGCTATATTGATAATAGTGGAACATGGGTAATAAACCCACAGTTTGAGAATGTAAATGAGTTTAGCGAAGGACTTGCTGCCGTTAGAAATGGTAAGGAATGGGGCTTTGTGGACAAAACAGGAATGTTTGTTATAAACCCACAGTTTGCAGACGCCAATGACTTTACAGGTGGTTTAGCAGCAGTGAAAACCGGTAAGGAATGGGGCTTTGTGGATAAGGCAGGCCATTATGTTATAAACCCGCAATTTGAAAATGTACTTGATTTTAGCGAAAATCTTGCGGCTGTCAAAAAAGCCGGCCAATGGGGCTTTGTTAATAAGGAAGGTAAATATGTTATTAACCCACAGTTCGATAAAGTAACATCCTTTAAAGAAGGTTTTGCATCAGCGGCCAAGGATAAAAAATGGGGATTTATCAATAATTCTGGAATGTGGATTATTAATCCGCAGTTTGAAAAAGTTGGTGAATTTGTTAATGGTCTGTGTATTGTTCGTCAGGGTGGCGATTGGGGAATAATAGATAAAAATGGCTCTTATGTTGTAAATCCTCAGTTTAACGACATGAAAGATTTGAAAGAAGGATTGGTTGCAATGAAGAAAGATAAAGAATGGGGCTTTTGTAATACCTCAGGTGATTATGTTATTAATCCTCAGTTCGTAAATGTTTTAGACTTTAGCGAAGGTCTTGCCGCAGCAAGAATTGGTAAAGAATGGGGCTTTATTGACAGAAATGGCAGTTGGGTAGTAAATCCACAATTTGCTAATGTCAAAAGTTTTAAAGAAGGATTGGCAGCCATCAAAAAAGGTAAAGAATGGGGCTTTGTGGATGCTAACGGTAAATATGTTATAAATCCGCAGTTTGACAAAGTTCGCGATTTCAATAATGGCAAAGCAATGGTAAATAAAAGCGGTAATTGGGGATGGATTGATAAAACAGGATCTTTTATTATAAATCCACAGTTTCCAAATGCTTTTCCTTTTACTCCGGTTAGATAACCAATTTGTTATTTTATTTACTCACAAATAATTGTAGATAAAACTTTATTTTGCCAAACCTAAGGCAAGGGTTTTTTTGTACTTTTGATTTTGTCGCAAAAAGACTATAAATTTTATAAAAGATGGCAAAATATCTGATTTTCATTGTGTTGTTATTCTATTCAGTGTTCTTAACAGCACAAACTTTTACTGATATTCAGGCCGGACTTACAGGAGTTAGCGAAAGTGCCAGTAACTGGATCGATTATGATCAGGATGGAGACTTGGATATTTTCGTCACAGGTGAGTTTTATAACCCCGATCATGGTATTAAAACCAAATTATATCAGAACATCAGAAATGATAAGTTCAGGGAAGTACCCACAAATATAATTAATGTATACAGGGGATCATTCGATTGGGCCGATTATAACCTGGATGGAATACCTGATTTATTTGTTATTGGCCAGACCCTTAGCGGGAAAAGTATTGCCTATTTATATAAAGGAAACCGCACGTCTTACCCCACCAGAATTGATGTAAATGTAAAAGGAGTAAAAGATGGAAGCGTTCGCTGGGGAGATTATGACGGTGATGGGGATGTTGATTTATTAATAGTAGGCCAGGAGGATGGAAATGCTGTATCCAAAATTTACCGTAACGACAGAAATAATCGTTTTACCGATATAAAAGCCGCTTTGCCAGGTTTATCTTTTGGGTCGGGTGAGTGGTGCGATTTTGACCTGGATGGCGATTTAGATGCCATAATTAGTGGTACTGAAAATTCAGGTATGGTAATCACCGAACTTTTTAGAAATGAAAAAGGGAGGTTTGTACCTACTCATATAGGATTTAGTAATCTGCGTTTAAGCGATATAGCCTGGGGTGACTATGATAATGATGGTGATCAGGATTTTGCTATAAACGGGGAAACACAAGACAGTAAGTTTGTTACAAGAATTTATAGAAACGATTTAAATAAATCATTTAGCCCGGCATTTCCCGATTTTGTAAATGTTAGATCAGGCTCTGTTGACTGGGGCGATATGGATCATGATGGCGACCTTGACCTGCTGGTAACAGGAGAGTATTATAAAGGTGCTGTCAGCAAGGTTTACCGTAACGAAAGAAATGATGTATTTCTCGATTTGAATGCTTCATTAATAGGCCTTTATATGAGTGATGGTCACTGGGGAGATTATGATAATGATGGTGATCTGGATATTGTTATTTCAGGTATGTCCAACGACTATAATTTTATTTCAAGAGTATATCGAAACGACCCCATCAGAACAGATACTGTTAAACAAAAGGAGGAAAGCATATTTAATAATACAGTTGTGGTTCCTGAACGCCCGGAACCCACGTATTTTTATGTTTATTCTTCCTGCTATTGCGACCTTAATAAAGATGGAATAAAAGAATATAATGCTTTTGTTAGTCTTATAAAGAGACCTAAAGCACAATACGAAATGGAGTTAAAGTTTAATAGCATTATCAGGAGAGACTATCCCAACTGGGAGGAATTTGATCAGGCTAACATAATACAATCAGGATTTTCCACTTACCAAAAGGCGGTCAACTCAAGAGCAATTGCCATAAGAGAATATCAGTCTAAAGACTTTATCGTTCATGATGTAAAATGGTAAACTTTAAATTTAAATTCTGGTATTAGAAAGTGATCTGGAACCTCATTTGATAAATATTGGCGATTCCCAATTTGTCAATATCAGAACGCACATAGTTTAATGCTATTTTGGTAATAGGATTTAAATACCAGTTAAGGCCTACAGTTATATCATTCATCTTTCCTCCCTGTAAATCCCTGTCGTTTACGTTTATATAAGAATACCTAAAGGCTATTTCCCATGCTCCCAATCCTCCGTTTGCACCAAAGTTTTTCTTTGGACTTAGCCTGTCGAAAGCAACTTTACTCTTTGAATAATTTTTATGTTCCCCAGTGATAAACCAGGCTATGGTTCCATAATAAGAAGATGCAGAATAATTGGCATGTTCATACGCAGAATTAGGACCGGTTAACAAGTTTGCAAAGGTATACTCCCCTTCCAATGAAAGTTGATTAAACACCAATACCATACCTGCATTATATTCATTAACACTTTTTGTTTCATCAACATTTATCTTAAGATATTTTGGTGCAAGATGTGATTCGGGTCGTAATGAATATGAAACTTCTTCGAAATCATGATATTCGTATGTAAAACCGGCATCTACATGAAATACTTTATAGTTATCTGCCTCAACTTTATAAACAGGAAGGCCCACAAGTCTGAAGGTTAAGTGATATTTATTTCCAAGATATTTTTCAACGGCATCGGTAGGATAAAAATAACCTGCATAAACAGAAAGTCTTTTCGACAAAAATTGGTTGTTCAAAATAATACCCAAATTTCTGTCGTTG
>PKTD01000204.1 GCA_002869315.1 Marinilabiliales bacterium
CGGACCGTCAGTATTAACCTCTCTTAAATTTTCTTCGCTCTTCACAGGATTATAAACTTTAGTTGCTAAAACCACAGCATCTCTCCTGCCGCCACCCTGAGCAATCCATCTTCCTATAATTTCTTCAGTATATCCATTCTCTTTTGCCCAGCCATAAACATCGGCAGTATCAAAAAAGTTGATTCCCAATTCCAAAGCACGATCCATTATCTTAAAACTATCCTCTTCACTGGTATACCAGCCGAAGTTCATGGTTCCCAAACAAATATTACTAACTAAAACTCCATGCTTTCCCAGCCTTTTGTGCTTTACACTCATTTTTCTATGTATTTAAAATTATTATTAATTTATTTCTATATGATATTGTTTTTCATGCTAATACAAGTATGGTATTATACGATATTTAACTCTCTTTGTATATTCATCCCAAAGTTTCCCATATTTAGTCGCACACAGTTTATCATCATCATACTGCCTTGGAAACAGTAATGCAACATAATAAACAGGATAAAGCCAAACCCAAAATACTTCAGGATAGCCTGTGCTCAATGCAATACCAACAGCCATTAGTATTTCTCCCAGATAGTTTATATGTCTGCTAACACCCCAAAATCCATTTACCAAGAGTGTTTTTTTACCATCAGTAATGCTTTCAGGTTTAATACCTAGGAATGAATTTTGTGGATTTAATTTAAAAAGGTACTTCTGCATATTTGCACCACGTGCCAGAGTCCAGCCAATGAAGAACACTAAAGCATAAATGGTTAGCATCCACCAAGACAACTCAGGATCAGGCAAGTCAATTGTTGCCCATAATGCTACTAAATAGAAATATGGATAGAATGTTAAACAGCCCCATCCCAGTTTTATCCCAACTCTTTCTGCAAATATATCATAGGTATAAAGATGTACTTTTTCAAATGTTAGATAGTCGAAAATAAAATATGTGAGCAAAGCAGCACATAAAATGATATTTAATGAAACTTCTCCATATTCTAAATATCTGTGGGCAACAAAACTTAGCACATTCAACTCAAGCATAATTGCTCCAATCATATACAACCACATTTTGGCATCTATTTTACCATTTTTTAACTGTGGATTTTTTAATCGCCCAAGAAAAAGATCAACAAGGAATGCTTTTCCTGTTGAAGGATAAGGTATAACCATAATCAGCGAGAATATTAGTCCTATAAAAAACGCACCTGATAAACTATACCACCTAACAGTATATAGCCAGTCGAGGGGAATCCAGTTCATATATCCTGAGACCAGCCAAATTATTATTAATGCAATTAGTACGAGCCTCCCATTTATACGATATTTTAATAATTCTCCTGTTTATTCATTTTTAACATAGCCTATAATACTTCGTGCTGGTAAGAAGTAGTGTAAAAGACTTATTATAGTATAAACTATTAGAGGTGTTAAAAATCCTAATACTTCGGTCATTATGATAAGTTTTTTGTGTTATTATGCATTATTTTAATTGCCAGTTTTCTGGGAAGAATACGTCCCATTAGAAAACGAACCATTTTATTTGTTAATCCCGGAACTGTTATCGGGCCTTTGCCTAGAGCGTTTAAAGTATCTTTTGCAACTTTATTTGCATCCAGTGTTCCCGGCGCATCTTTTTCGCTTTGTGCATTTTCATAACCAGGAGTCCTAATGGCACCTGCTGCAGAGGCTAAAACATCAATACCTTTTTGTTTTAACTCACTCCATAGGCCTTCAGCCAGTATTATATTGAAAGCCTTAGAGGCTGCGTATGTGGAAATTTTAGGGCTACCTTGAGTTCCAGCCAAAGAAGACATCAATATTATCCCTCCCCTGCCTCTATGCATCATCCTGTCTGACAACAACTTAGTAAGCAGTAAAGGCGTTTTTATATTAACATTAACAATTTTATCAAGATCGTCTTCTGAAATATCTTTAAAATAACTTATAGGTGCATAAGCAGCATTGTAAACCAATAAGCCTATTTCCAAATTTTCAATCGGTATAATAGATTTAATATTTTGATAATCAGACAAATCAGCAGAATAACAATCTACTATAACTGAATATTTGTTTTTGAGTTTATTTGCCAAAAGCTCCAGTTTTTCCCTACCTCGTGCAATCAAAATTAAATTTAGTCCTCGCTTTGCTAACTCTTCAGCAAAAGCGGCTCCTAAGCCCTCAGATGCTCCTGCAACTATAGCCCATGGCCCATATTTGACTTTGTAATTTGTCATAGAAAGACAAAATATAATTTAACTGAGGTAAAAATAGCAAATTATAAGAGTTAAAAGTTAACAGTGAAAAACTAAAAGTAAATAGTGATAATTTAAAAATGAAACGTGAATAGTGAAAAATTTTGTTTGGGTTTTACTCAAATCTCATAACAGAACTGTTTTTGTACCCAAGATAAGACTCGAACTTACACGACCATATGGCCACTGCACCCTGAATGCAGCGCGTCTACCAATTCCGCCACTTGGGCAAGGCCAGTTCACAGTGTGAGTAGGGAATCTGGAGTTTAAAACCTCTCTCAATTCTCAAGACTCACACTATTAACTGTAATTGTGCCCAGAACAAGAATCGAACTTGCACCTCCTAAAGGAGACATGGCCCTCAACCATGCGCGTCTACCAGTTCCGCCACCTGGGCAAAGCGGCTGCAAAAGTAAGATTTATTTCTATAATAATATACATTCCCTCAAAAAATATACTCTTTTATTAAAGCATCTTCTATCCTATTTTAGTTTAAGGAAATAATTAATTTTTACTTTCATCTAAACATAGTTTGGATAAATTTTTAATTTTACTAAAAAAAATATTATGTTTTCAGAAAAGGACATTTTACAAATCAAAGGCAAAGGACTTGAAGTTAAAGAAATTGATCATCAAATAGATAACTTCAAAAAAGGATTTCCATTTATAAAACTTATTTCTGCAGCCACACCGCAAAAAGGTATTGAATGTTTTACAGAAACGGAAATTAATGATCTTGTAAAGTATTTTGATGAAAATGTCTCTGAATACGAACTTATCAAATTTGTACCCGCTTCCGGAGCAGCCAGTCGCATGTTCAAACATCTGTTTGAATTTATGACCTCATTTAATGGAACTCAGGAAGAAATAATGAAAATGGAGAAAGACAAAGGATTCAACTCTGTTTATAATTTCTTCCATAGCATAAAGAATTTTGCTTTTTACAATCAACTGAAGGATATATTATCAAATGATAATCTGGATTTGGATAAACTTATAGAAGGGCATGATTATAAAACTGTTCTGGAATATTTCCTCACTGAAAAAGGTTTGAACTACGCTAACCTGCCCAAAGGCTTACTACAGTTTCATTTTTATAATGATGGCTCACGCTTAGCAGTTGAAGAACATTTGGTTGAAGCAGCAGTTTATTCAACAAATTCACAAAAAATCTCTTCACTTCATCTCACTGTTTCACCCGATCATGAATCGAAATTTAAGGAAGCGATAGAAAGTAAAAAGTCAAAATTTGAAAATAAATTTGGAGTAAAGTTTAAAATAGATTTTTCACAACAGAGCCCCCAAACTGATATGATTGCTGTTGACATGGAAAACAATCCTTTCCGTAAAGATGATGGCGAATTACTTTTCCGACCAGGTGGCCATGGGGCTCTAATAGAAAACTTAAATAAACTTGAAGAGGAAATAGTTTTTATTAAAAATATCGATAATATCGTTCCTGACCGTCTACGTGATACAACATATACTTACAAAAAGGCCATCGGAGGACTATTAATGAAACTTCAGGAAAAATGTTTCGAATTTCTAGACCTGTTGGAAAGTGGTAATATAGAAGATCAGGAACTGGATAATATTAAACATTTCGCTGAACATGAATTATTTATAGACATCCCTAATGCTTATAGGGGATTTGAAAAAATGGAACGTATCGACTTCCTCTATAACAAATTAAATCGCCCCATACGTATTTGTGGTATGGTAAAAAATGAAGGAGAACCCGGAGGTGGTCCTTTTTGGGTAGAAAACTCCAAAGGGGAAATTTCATTGCAAATAGTTGAATCTTCACAAATGAACCTAAATGATGAAAGTCAAAAAACTATAGTTTCCAATGCAACACACTTTAATCCTGTGGATTTGGTTTGTAGTCTAAAGGACTTTAATGGGAACAAATTCGACCTCAAAAAGTTTGTGGATCCAGAAACTGGATTTATATCAACAAAGTCCCTTGGTGGAAAAGAACTAAAAGCCCAAGAATTACCGGGACTCTGGAATGGAGCAATGGCCGACTGGATAAGTATATTTGTGGAAACACCAATAATTACTTTTAATCCTGTAAAAACAGTAAATGATTTATTGAGGCCTCAACACCAGGCAAAATAGTTATAATATGACTTAAAATTATCTGTCTAAATATTTAGTCTTCTTCCTCGCTCTTCAAACGCTTTTATTAATTTATTGTTAAGTTAATGTTATTGCTTATTCTTAACAATTAACCTTTACTTATTATTAACCTAACATCACTAGTCCATTTGTAATTCATTTTTGCATCATCAAAATAAATCAATAATAAATTAAATGATTTTAAAAATGAAACACATTAAATTGTTGGCTGTAATTGCAGCAATTATTATGATTGGTTTTACATCATGTAAAAAAGACGATGACCCAAAACCAGCCCCTACTATGTCTTCTGTGTCTGTAACAGGTGAAAATATAGCTTTCGACATTACTGTTACATTCAGTGAAGCAGTTTATAAGAATAATGACAAGACAGCTAATCTTGATGATTCAAGTTTTGACCTAAGTATAGCAGGAGGATCTGAAATATCTAACTATTCAGTTTCTCATTCAGCAGGTGAAAATTCAGCAGTAATCTCAATTGAATTAAGTTCCAATTCTACAGGAGACGAAACAGTAACTATAACTCCTGCAAGTTCAACAAGTATTTACAATGCTGATGGAGTTGCTATGGAAACTACTCAAAACAAGAGTATTAATCTTGGTGGTAACACAAATGAATTCATAACTAAAACAGGTTTTATTGAGACTGACGAAACCTGGACTGCAAACAATATTTATCTGTTAGACAAAAAGGTAGTTGTTAGTGAAGGGATTACTTTAACTATAGAAGCAGGTACTATTGTAAAGGGTATGCCTGGTGAAGAAACTCTTGCCTCAGCCTTAGTGGTTGCGCGTGGAGGTAAATTGATGGCCGAAGGAACCGCTGATAACCCAATTATATTTACTGCTCAGGCAGACAACATCACCTTTGGTGAGAAATTTGGAACTAATCTAACCAAAGAAGATAATAGATTATGGGGTGGACTTATCATACTTGGATCTGCTCCAATTTCAGCCGAAAATGGTGATACAGAAACAAATATAGAAGGTATTCCTACTGAAGACGGTTATGGTTTATTCGGTGGTGATAAAGCAGATGATAATTCTGGTGTAATCAGTTATATCTCTATCCGTCACGGTGGTATCTCAATTGGTGAAGGAAACGAAATCAACGGACTTACTTTAGGTGGTGTTGGTAACGGTACTTCTATCTCAAACGTTGAAGTTTACGCAACTCTTGACGATGGTATGGAGTGTTTCGGGGGTACAGTAAACGTTGAAAACCTTCTTGTTTATTATCAGGGAGACGATGGTGTTGACCTTGATATGAACTACTCAGGAACTATTTCAAACTTCGCTGTTATCCACGGAGATGGAATAGGAACTGATGAAGCACTTGAAATTGATGGTCCTGAAGGAACCACTAATACTGATGGCTTATTCACTCTTTCAAATGGAACACTTATTAATGAGGGAACAGAGCCTTCAGCAGCCGATTTCAAATCAGATGCTCAAGGTTATGTTAATAATTGTACATGGATTAACTACCCAACGAGTAAACCGGTTAAATTCAGAACAAAATTTGTTGATCCTGGCGTTGATTGTTCAATGAAGGAAGATGCTTACTTACACCTTGTTAGCGATCCGGCAACCTTAGTTTTTACCGATTGTTCATTAGAAGCAGTTAAAGTATACGATGGTGGTGATTCAGGCACATGTTTAGATGAACTTGAGGCGGCAAATCAAAATGCTCAGGCAAAAGTACAACTCGACGGTACAGGTTCTACACTGGATATAGCAACTACTTTCAGTTGGACCTATGCTGCAAACAGAGACCAACTATAAATATGATAATATAAAGGTTTTAAATTAAATTAATCATAGCCCTGCGGTTAAAACTGCAGGGTTTTTAAGGTTTTAAATATGTTAGCAAAGAGAATTATTTTTACTCTACTTATACTAATTTTTACAGGAAGTCTGCATGCTCAGGAAAAAGGATTCCTGAGAGGAAATTTGGTAGATGGAGATTATGGTGGACCTATGATTGGTGCCACCATTATCTTGGCCAGCAATCCTGGTGTAGGAACTGTTTCAGACTTCGATGGTAATTATTCATTGGCGCTTGATCCAGGTACCTACAACATAAGAATCTCCTTCATCTCATTCACCACTCTAACTTACGAAGGGGTTGTAATAAAAGAAGGTGAAACAACAGTTATTGATGCGGTAATGAAATCTGATAATGAGTTGTTGGAAGAAGTGGTTGTTGTAGCGAAAGCATCAAGAAACTCTGATATTGGAATGCTTACAAAGATGAAAAGTTCCACAAATATTATTGATGGTCTTTCAGCACAATCATTCCGTAAAACTGGGGATAGTGACCTTTCCGGAGCAATAAAACGAGTAACCGGTGTTACCGTTGAAGGAGGAAAATATGTTTATGTGCGAGGTCTTGGTGACAGATATACTAAAACAACACTTAACGGCATGTCGATTCCGGGATTAGACCCGGATGTAAACTCTGTTCAGATCGACATATTCCCCACAGCTGTGCTGGAAAACGTTGCTGTTTATAAAACATTTACTCCTGACCTTTTTGGTGATTTTTCTGGTGGTCTTGTGGATGTGGAAACCAAAAACTTTCCGGAACTAAAAACTACCAGTTTTAGCATAGGGCTGGAATACATTCAGGGACAGACATTTAACCCCGATTACATCCTTTACGATGGTGGTAAATTCGATTGGTTAGGGTTTGATGATGGTACCAGAGAACTTCCAATATCTAAAACAACTGAAATTCCCCAGGAAGTAGTTGCAGCCTTCGATGATACAGAGGGTCAAAAACTTGAAAGTATTACCCGGTCTTTTAATAAGCAACTGGCTGTACAGAAAAAAACAGCATTGCCCAATGGTTCGTTTTCTTTTAATCACGGTAATCAATTAAGCACAAAAAATAGTGGATCTTTCGGTTATAATGTAGTATTCAATTATAAAAATTCTTCTTATTTCTATGATGAATTTGAATCTAATACATATCTGAAAAACACTGACTTAGAAGTTAATGAACTAAATCAGGAAGAGGGTCGCAATGGAATTGTCGGTGGCCGGACTGCACAGTGGAGCGCTATGGCTAGCGGCTCCTACAAGAAAGATAATAACTCCATCAGTTTAATGCTTCTTTCAAATCTAAGTAATGAGTCTACAGCCGCGAAACGTATCAGCAAAAATTATAATCAAACTCAGGCTGAACTTATCGAAGATATACTCACATATACACAACGATCACTGTCTACTGCAATCCTAAGCGGTCAACACCTTCTTGGCAAAACTCAGTTAAAATGGTCAAATGCATTTACAATTTCCAGAGTTTATGATCCTGATTTCAGAACAACAGCACTTTCTATAAAAGAAAACGACACCACCTTAAGTACTGGTGACGGTGCTACAATAAGCCGTTTCTGGCGTGATTTGCATGAAAAAAACGAAAACTTCAGAGTGGATGCTAAAATCCCTTTCGGGGAGAAATTTTCTTTAAAGGCTGGTATCAATGGCCTTTTAAAATGGCGTGAGTTTGAAACTTACAGTTATAAGCACGACAGGAGAAACAAAAGTGATGTTTCAGGAAATCCTGATTGGTATCTAAGAGATGGTAATATATGGACAATGGACGATAGATCAGGAACCTACACAATAGGTAACTTCCAGCCGGCAAATAACTTTAATGCCCGTCAGAATGTTTTTGCATTATATCTGATGGCAGAACAAAGCCTCTCAAAATTCAAATTTATTTATGGACTGAGAATTGAAAAGGCAGATATGTTCTATACAGGAGAATCAAACTTAGGAGATGTTGTTTATGATGATGAGAAAACCCTGGATGAACTAAATTTCCTGCCTTCAGTCAATATAGTTTATTCGGTTGCTCAGGATATGAATATCCGATTGACAGGTACACAAACCATAGCCCGCCCTAGTTTTAAGGAAAAGTCAGTTTCACAAATTTACGATCCCATTTCAAAAAGAACTTTTGTTGGAAATATTGATTTGGAACAAACTAATATTGTTAATCTTGATGTGCGCTATGAGTGGTTCTTTTCTCCCAAAGAGATTTTATCAGTGGCTCTTTTCCATAAAATGTTCGACGGCCATATTGAATTAGTTTCCTTTGAACAGGATCCGGATAATGTTAAGCCAAGAAACTCAGGAAACGCAACAGTTACAGGAATTGAATTTGAAGCAAGAAAAGGATTTGACAATTCAGAAAATCGTTTTTTAAAGCGACTGTTTTTGGGTGGTAATATTACCCTGGTAAGATCACAAGTTGATATGAAAAAAGTTAAAACAGGTAATGAGGATCAAACAGAATATGAACTAAGGTTAAAGAATGCACGTATAGGTGAAACTATAGACACCTTCCGTCAAATGGCGGGACAGTCACCCTATTCTGTTAATGCAAATATCTCTTACGAAATTCCTGAAAGGAAAACTGCTATAAGTCTTGCCTATAATGTTAAGGGAGAACAATTAGCAATTATAGGTTCCGGAAGAATTCCGGATGTTTACCTTGCTCCCTTCCACAGTTTAAATTTCAATGCATATTATAGTTTTGGAATTGATTATAAACACAGGATTACGCTGGGTATCGACAATCTACTAAATGAAAAAAATGTAATGAATTATGTATCATTTGGTGCTGAAGACGAGGTGTTTAGTCTTACAAACCCAGGAAGGCAGTTCAGTTTAAAGTATACATATACATTCTAAAATAAGCACTAAATAATCAAAATATATTAAATTTCAATTAATTGCTAATTTTGCATTACAAATTAAGGATATGTTAAAAAGGATTACAATAATATTCATTCTGGGGTTATTAGTATATGCCAGTGGGTTTTCTCAAATAGTCAAAGAAAAAGACGGTAAGTACTACCAGAATAAGCCATTTACCGGAGTATACTATGAGTATTTTGAAAATGGTAAGGTGCAGGTAGAAAAAAACCTGGTAAATGGTGTTGAAAACGGACTCACTTTCATTTATGATGAGGATGGAAATAAACTAGAGGAACGCTCCTATAAAGAGGGCAAAAAAGATGGCATTTGGAAAAAATGGAATTCCAAAGGAATTAAGATTGGAGAAGTCGGTTACTCCATGGATATTAAAGATGGCGATTGGACTATTTGGGATGATAAAGGAAATATTTCTTTTGAAATGCACTATAAAATGGGAGAGAAAGTGGGGAAATGGAAAATATTTAATCCCGATGGAAGTATAAAACAAGTTCGAGAGTTCTAGTTTCAGATTTTCCATACTTCATTGCTAATTAATGCAAGACATTAAATTTCACTGATTTATAATTGCCTGCCTGATCAACTACGGTTAAGGTATGCTTACCAATTTCTGGTTTATAATCTAATTGATGATTTGCTTGTGTTATTCCAATTAACTTATTGTCGAGGTGCCAATATACTATTGCATTTTGACTATTGTGACTAATTTCAAAAACCGCCTCTCTCCTTCTGTTTCTTTCATCTACGGCAAGATAAATACTTGAATTATTTGTGGGATAAATAAAATCCATTGCATTCTCTTCATCTGCCTTTCCACAATCACGCTTCAACGGAGGTAACGGTCTATACGCAGGATGCTTTTTGGAGTAATAATGTTCCTGTACTGGCGGAAGTACAAACCAGTTGTGAGCATACATCTCCGAGATATCTGCACATTCCTGGCTAAGTCTGAATTCAGTATTCTTATCAGTAAAAATATGTTTATGGTATGAACATACCTTAACAGGTTTTTCCTGCACACCATTAGTTATAATCTCAGTTTCAGAACAATACCTTGAAGCAGGATAACCACTTTGTTTACAAACTTCTATCTCATTCATTTCATCATAAGGAGGATAGAATTCGGATTTCAAATCGAGGCTATTGAATATATCAAACATTATTGGAGCAGCCGATTTTGTTCCACTAAGTCCATTTCTTCCAAGACCTGTGGCATTTCCTGCCCATACTCCTACAACATAGTCAGCCGTAGATCCTATTGCCCAGGCATCTTTAAACCCATGACTTGTTCCTGTCTTCCAGGCTATCTTTGAAGAGGAAGTAAAATTTTCCCAACCTGTTTCAGAATCTGGACGGCTCACCTTTCTCAAAGCATTGTAAGTAAGCCATATGGAAGAAGCATGTAAAACTTTATTGTTATAATAATTTTCTTTTTCAGGTTTTCTATTGATCGAATATCGCAGAGGTTGATATGGATTTTCAGGATACTTCCCATAATTTTTATCGTAATCAACAACTACTTTTGCCATACCTGCATAAGCACCTACTAATTCAAAAAGCGAAGCCTCTCCTCCGCCAAGTATTAGTGTCAAGCCATAAAAATCAGCATTTCTTTTAAAACTTGTAAATCCCAATTGCTTTAGCAATATCAAAAACCTGCCAATGCCATATTCCTGTAACATATATACAGCAGGTACATTTAAAGATTTCGATAATGCTAATGAAGCAGGCACTGCACCTTCAAATTCATTAGTATAATTTTGAGGAAAGTAATTATCAAAGTAACTGGGAATATCTCTAATGAGACTATTAGGCAGTATTTCGCCACCATCCAGCATTGCAGCGTATAAAAATGGTTTCATAATACTACCAGTACTTCTTTTTGCCTGTATCATATCGTTAAAGGCATCCTTTATTTCCATTTTCTGATTAGAGAAATTACCAGCATATGCAAGTATTTCTTTTGTATCTGTATCAACTATCAGAGCTGCACCATTTTCTACTCCAAATTCCTTCAGTGTTGGTGCATGTTGAGCCATTATCGAATTAAGCAATTGCTGTTTCTTAATATCTATGGTAGAATAAGTTAACTTTCCACTAAACTTAGAATTTACAAACTCTAAAAAATGTGGAGCTAATTGTTCCATGGGAACAACTTCATCAGGAATAGGCTCCAATAAAGCTAGTTGATATTGTATACTATCTATAATTTTTTCTTCATACAAATCCTTTAAAAGTGAGTTCCGCTTTAATTTTAGGGCATCTCTGTTTCTTCCCGGATGAATTAATGCAGGAGCATTTGGCAGAACAGCCAGAGTAGCACTTTCTGCCCAACTAAGATCCTCAGGGCTTCGTTTAAAATACCTCCAACTGGCAGCATTCAATCCTACTACATTACCACCAAATGGGGCATTAGCAGAGTATAAACTCAATATTTCTCTTTTGGAATGTGTGCATTCAAGACCTATGGCCATTATACTTTCAATCAACTTCTCCACATAAACTCTGGGTTTCCCCTTGCGGGAGATTCTAATTAACTGCATGCTAATTGTACTGCCACCTCTAACAATTTTTCCAGCACTTAAATTATCTCTGATTGAGGTAACTATCGAAAAAATATTAATCCCCGGATGGTAGTAAAAATACTTGTCCTCATAATTCAGTATAGCCTTTTCAAATTTATATGGAAGAATAGTATCTCCCTGGAAACGCCATTGCTGATCAGGAGCCACTTTTGCTCCCAGTAACATTCCATTTCTGTCAAAAACAACCGTACTAAAACCATCATTAAACAAAGGCCTGGGTAACATAATAATCCCGCTTACAATAACAATAAGTGTAATTGCAAGCAGAAAAACTATTAATCTTTTTAATATTTTAATGAAAGTCTTAATGGAAGTGTAATATCATTATTAATACACTTTTACCCATCCACCACCTTTAACCGACTTAACGTCATTATTATACATATTACTACAATGTGTTGATGGAATGAAGAACTTGCCCTTATAAGCAGCGTTAAGTAGTACTACAAACTTTTTAGTTTCTCCATGACGAAGGCTGAAAAAGAAATCTACTCTGTCGTCACGTAAATCAAAATAATCTACTCGGCTCGACTTTAATTCGGCACCTATATCGAACAATCTGGAGTTAATGATTTCCCATCCTGATGGAAATATCTGACTTAAAGCCATATTCCTTAGACTAACATATATACCTGTGTTTTTTACCTTTACTTCAGCATAAAAATCAGTTCCCTGCTTCAATGAAGTTTCATCGATGATATTTCCATCCATGTCTTTATAAACCACCTCCATTGTAATATTCGATTCATCCTCTTTAAAAACATCCAGTTTCTGAATTCCTGAAGTTGTCAGACTAACATATAAATTATTATTTCCGGTATTTTCAATGGTAATTTCCTTTCCAACTTCAGGTTCTAAATCCATTGAATACATAGGTTTATCCAGAGAAACATCATCTGCTTTTAAATCAATCCATTCATAATTAAATGTTTGCATAGATTCATCATCAGCAGATATATAAAACGAACTTATTGCATTTAGCGCAAAAGCAGTAGACTGAGTACTATACCATGATCTAGAGGAAAGTGCTTTGGAGACTTCTATAACTAGTGGATAGGCTTTTTCACGCTTGATATAAACCAAGGCATTTATTATCATCGACTTATCACGTATTGACGAACCATAATTATAATACCAGTAAGAATTATCAGGTTCAATATAAGATACATTCCTTATCAAATCCTCTGCAATAATTTGCTGACCTGCAAGAGCATATGCTGCAGCTAGCATATAAGTAGCCGTGGGATTTTTAGTACTTATCTCTTTTAATCGATTCATAGCACCCATTTCTGCTTTACCAGCCAATGCCAGGGTAAACAATCGATAGGCTTGCTCCAAATCATTTCTCAGTATATTATCTCTAATTAAAGGTTGCCAGCCATTGGCCATTTGTTTTTGATATCCTGAACAATCATCAAGCAATGAATAGGATACCTGATATCCTTTATCTCTGGCCATCAACAAGAAATGACCTGCATAAGATGTACCCCAATCAGAAACATCATTTCTTCCTGACCAATATGAGAACCCCCCATTTGACTTTTGCATTCTTGAAATTTTATCAATGGCAAAACTTATATTCTTTTCTGTTCTCTGTTTTTGAATATCATTAAGTTCCGTTAATTGGCTCAAGTATAATTGTGGAAATACAGAAGATGTTGTTTGCTCAATACACCCATAAGGATAACGAATAAGATAGGATAGTCTTCTTTCCAGATTTAGAGGAGGCATTTTTGAAACATTGATATTGAAATCGAATGTTCCTGCCTGACCTTTAAATTCAGGTTTATACTTTACAGTTTGTCCAGGGTCAACTATAATGTAATTTACATCATAAACCCTTGGATTTGGATTTCTAATCTGAATTTCGGTTTCATAAAAGGCTGATTCATTTCCCGACTGCACTTCAATACGAAGTTTTCCAATACCCAATTCATTATTTACTTCTACATCAAAACTAACATCCTTTTCACCTTGTTTTTCAATACTTACAGACTGTAAATTCTCGCTACAATTAAATTTCTCATCAGATATGAGTTTAATTTTAACTTCATTAATATCATCTTCCATTACAAATAATGAAACCGGAACCTTTATTTTTTCGCCAGGAGCAAGTACTCTTGGTAAAGTAGCCAAAACCATAAGAGGCTGTTTAACACTAACATTTTTTTGAGTACTTCCATACGCTCCATCATTACCGGCAACGAGCATTACCTTAACCGAACCTATATAGTTTTGCATATGTAGTTTATGCTTGGCCGTTTTCCCTTCTTCCAAAGTAAAAGGACCAATATAGTTTACAACAGGCTTGAATCTGTTGGCCTTTTTCTTTTCAACTGATTCATCTGTCATATCATCACTACCGCCAATGGAAAAACTATTTTTAATTTTCCCTTTATATGCAGCCATCACATAATCGTATAAATCCCATGTTTCCACAAATAGTGCTTCTTTTGAATAAAAACCAGCATGCGGCTCAGGGGTTTTAAATTTGGTCAGATCCAGTAAACCTTCATCTACAACGGCAATTGTATAGGACATCTTTCGATTATTCTGTTCACTAACTTCAATGCTATAATCAGTATTTGGCCTGATGCTCTCGGACATATTAATTTTAGGTTTTAGGAAAGTAGATTCATCATAAACCATTATTGGAACAAGTCCATAGCGCCTTAGTGGAATATCGTTAACATTCTCTCCATACTGCTGTATAACAGAAACATACAAATAGATATTTGGAGCCATTTCTTTGCTTGCAACAAATTTAATCAGACTTTCTTCGGCATTAGTTTCCTGCCACCAATACTTAATAATTCTATCACTACTTTCCAGACTAATTAACATTCTGGAATTATCAGCGGTTGGCAAACTAATTTTTACCGTATCACCAACACTATATTTTTCTTTATCAGTAGTAAGGCTAAGTAAACTAGCCTCTCCAGCACCTGTTCTATTGGCTCTGCTATACCATGATGGCCAGTCTAGATAAACAATTGTTCCGCTACTATGGCCATTATTTGGATCGAATACAGTAACATAATACCTGCCCCAAGATGGATAGTCAATTTTTAAATCAAACTCAGCCTCACCATTTTTGGTACTTATAGTACTTTGATATATTCTGTCTTTGTACTCCCTGTTAATATATCTTGACGAAGACCTACCTCCGGAAGCGTACCACCAACTCCAATTTATCTTGTAGACCTCTACCTGAAGATTATTTATGTCTTTTTTATTACCATTGGCATCAAGAGTAACAACTTTAAAATTATGTGCTTTATCAACTTCCAGATAATTTGAGTTTCCACTTTCTGAAGGCTCTAATAATCCAATATAATAATCATAAGGAGAGTAAACCATATTTGTTTGATCAATGGAAAAATCGCCACCTTTTTCATAAACACGACTTACAAAACTTAGTTTTAGTTCTCCTGGCGCTCTATTATAGGGCGGAAATTCAATATCAAATGACTTTTCACCATTGGAATCAAGTTCA
>PKTD01000054.1 GCA_002869315.1 Marinilabiliales bacterium
CAAGGACTATTCCTTTTTTAACAATTGCTTGTATCATCTATTTTACTCAGTTATTTAGAAATATGAAGCTGTTACAATAATTAATAGTAAATTAGTTTTCTGACAATACTTTTACTTCCTGTACTTAATTTCAGGAAGTAAATTCCTTTTTGTTTATCCGATAAATCGATAACTGTTGAGTTATTTGAGTTTTGAGTTTTTAAATCAAGGCTCATACCAACAGAGTTAAATATTTGAAAACCTTCAAAGTAGTCTCCTTTTATTGTAAAAAGGCCATTTGAACTAGGGTTAGGATAAATTATCAAATTTGAAAGTCCATTTTCCTGCACCCCTACTCCACTAACATAAACATCAAGTTCTAAAGTATCTGTACTGCATAATTCTTTCTTTATAGCATAGGTCATTACATTACCATTTCCTGATGTAAGCCATTGTATACTAGTCTCGTTACTGTATGTAGTATCTTTGAAAATACCATTTTCCACCGACCAGTAATAAACCAAATTATCATATTCAGGAACTGAATAGTCGTGTAAACTTAATTCCACTACCCAATCATCACCATTAATAAATTCAAGATCAGGAACTTCAATTGTATTCAGAAATAACTGTTTCAGACTATCTAAACCACACTTGCTTATGTATTGGGCTGAATAGTTCCCAGCCTGACTATAATAATTTCCATCCCAAAATATACTATCTCCCATGCATACATCAATTTTATCCAGTGTAAGAAATGACTCACAAAAATCCAACATCCATAAGTCAGTTTCACCTATATGATCTTCCACATCAAAATCAAATGAATCAGAATTATTGGCAGTTAAATAATTATATGTTTTTGAGTAAACAATTTTAGTACAACTTTCAACACCGCTTCCCCCAAATGTTTTTTGCCATGTCATTACACCATCAGGATAAATTTTAAGCATCCAAACATCTGACCGCCCTTTATTTTCCGTTATATTACCATCAAAAGAGTAAGTGGTTCCTCCCAATAGGTATCCATCATCAGTTACCAACATATCTTTCGGAGCATCATTCATGGAACCACCATAAGACCGTTGCCAGATTAATTCGGAATTTTTTGCTACCTCCAATACCCAAAAGTCATTTAAGCCAAAGAGTTTTGTGATATCACCATCTTCAGATCTAGTAATGGCCGTAAGAATTAAATTATTATTATGCGATTTCCTGATAATTTTACCATCATCACTGTCGGAACCACCAAAAGTTTTTTCCCTCAATAAATTGCCCTGAGCATTAGTTTTTAAAAACCACACATCCTTCTCACCATGATTAAAACTGATATCTCCGTCAACAGACTTTGTTCCACCTACTAAAAATATGCTATCATTTTCATCAACTAATAAGCCACCCAGATATTCGTTTTCTGATCCTCCATAAGTTTGCTCCCAAATAATTTCGCCCTCACTACTAATTTCAAATAGCCATATATCACTCATTCCATTATTATGGTTCACATCTTCATCAGCAGAACTTGTTGTAGCCCCAATTATAAAATTACCGTTTTCTTTTTGCCATACATCGATACCATTATCAATCCCACTACCTCCATAGTTTTTATGCCATAGTAATTTGCCCGCAAAATTAAAGCGTGCAAACCATAAATCAAATAACCCATAATTATTACTAAAATCACCTTCATTTGATGAACTGGAGCCTATAACATAAAAGCCCTCATCACCATCTGCAATTATATTTGAAGGACGCTCTACTCCTTCTCCACCATAATTTTTTTGCCAATCTATTTCACCATTAGGGGATACTTTGATAATAAAGTAATCCATTGAGGAAGTGTCGGTTTCGGTATCAGCCAATAGAATATATCCACCATCATTTAATGTCAGAATCGAATAAGAAAAGTTATGAAACTGATTACCTAATGTCTGCTGCAAACTGATTTCAACATCCTGAGCAACAGAAGAAATGATTGTAATTAATGAAAAAAATAAAATTAATATTCGTCTATTATTCATAAATTCATATTTACATTATAAAAGTAGACAAATTATCTTCCTAAAAAGTTCGATTTTAAACTATCAACATAATTATATAAAACAAACCCCAGCTATTATACAATAGTCTGGGGTTTATAAAGAACAACCTACTTAAGGGTTTATCTTAATTTTATAAACTTCTTATAAGAACTAATTCCATCAGATGGTGTTATACTTAAAATATACAAACCTTCATTTAATTTGCCGGTTTGAAGTTCTAAGTGGTTTTCCCCAGAATTAACACTATTGTTCTCCGTCAAGACTATTTGACCTAATTGATTAATAATTTCGATTTTTAATGTTGTTGCTTCTTTAAGGCTAATGCTAAGTCTAGCATCTTGAGAAACCGGGTTTGGTGTTACATCACCAAGTTTTTCAATTATTGCCGATTGGTTATTTTTACTA
>PKTD01000174.1 GCA_002869315.1 Marinilabiliales bacterium
AACCGCCTTCCCGATAGTTCTTTTCTTTTAAACTAACAGGAAGCAATTTTGATTTAATTGACTGTTTTTCAATCATTTTGCATATAAACTTATCGTCTGCATTATAAATGAAAACATCATTTTTTGTTTGATTTCGAGTAATTCTGAATTTTGAATAAGCATAGTTTTCAAAACTGTAATTATACCTATCTAGATGATCAGGAGTAATATTCAAAAGGATAGCTATATGTGCTTTAAAACTGAACATGCTATCCAGTTGAAAACTGCTCAATTCCAGCACAAAAAAGTCAAATTCTTGCTCAGCCACCTGCATTGCAAAACTCACTCCTACATTGCCTCCTAAACCCACATTTAAGCCTGATGTTTTCAGAATATGATATATCAGAAGTGTTGTTGTTGTTTTGCCATTACTTCCTGTTACAGCAATAATATTTGCATTGGTATACCTACCGGCAAATTCAATTTCAGAAATAATCGGAATCCCTTTTTTGATTAAATCATCAATCAACTTTATTTCTCTGGGAATACCCGGTGAAAGAATTATTTCGTCAGCCGAATTAATTTTCTGAAGGCTATGCTTTTGCTCCTCGAAATCAATTTCAAAATGTTTAAGAACTCTTTTATATTTATTTTTAATTTTTCCTTTATCACTCAGAAAAACATTAAATCCCTTTTTCTTAGCCAGTACAGCGGCTCCAGTTCCACTTTCTCCTCCTCCCAGGACTATTATGTTTTTTTCTTTTTTCATAACACATATATCTACCTGATTTTAAGAGTTATAATTGTCATAATTGCCAATGCTATTCCGACTATGAAAAACCTTAAAACAATTTTAGGTTCCGGATATCCTTTCTTTTGATAATGATGGTGAAGTGGCGACATCAGGAAAATTCTTCTTCCTGTGCCATATTTTTTTCGGGTATACTTAAACCATGATACCTGCAGTATAACAGAAAGACTTTCTATGAGAAAGACTCCACAAAGAATTGGTATAAGAAGTTCCTTTCTTATGATTATTGCGAAGACAGCAATAATTCCTCCCAGTGACAAACTTCCTGTATCACCCATAAATACCTGTGCCGGATATGTGTTAAACCATAAAAAGCCTACTGTAGCACCCACAAATGCCGCAATGAAAATGGTAAGTTCACCAACATTGGGCAGATACAGTATATTCAGATAATCGGCAAACACTATATTACCACTTACCCATGCCAATATGCCAAGTGTAACACCAATAATTGCAGAGGTTCCTGTGGCAAGGCCATCCATACCATCTGTCAGGTTAGCACCATTAGATACTCCTGTAATAATGAAAATTACTATGGGAATGAAAATCAGAAATGCCCATTTCTCGTATCCCTCACCCATCCACTTTAAAAGGACAGCATAATCGAACTCATTATTTTTAAAAAATGGAATTGTGGTTTTCAGCGAATGTTTTTCTTCAATACTAAAATTATTTGTATTAGTCTGTCCATCAACGGTTACAACAATATTATCCTTATCAACTTTAGTTTTTTCTCGTGTAACGATGCCCGAGTTAAAAAACATAACAGAACCTATTATAAGACCTAGTACAACCTGCCCGCTTATTTTATATTTTCCTTTAAGACCTTCTTTATTTTTCTTGAAAACTTTAATATAATCATCCAGAAATCCAAGTGCCCCTAGCCATACTGTTGTAAAGAGCATCATAATTATATAGATATTATCGAGTTTGGCAAAGAGAATTGCAGGAACCAATATTGCAGCCAGAATAATTAATCCTCCCATTGTAGGAGTGCCTTGTTTTTCCAGTTGTCCTTCCAGCCCAAGGTCGCGTATGGTTTCACCTACTTGTTTTCTGTTAAGGTAGTTTATCCATCTATTACCAAAAAGCAAACTGATTACCAAAGAAGTTATTACAGCCATTGCAGCCCTGAAAGAGATGTATTCAAACACCCCAGCTCCGGGAAGTTGGTAGGCATCATTCAGATATTTAAATATATAATACAGCATATCAGTCTATTTCAAATAATTCTTCCAATATTTTTTTATCATCAAAGGGGTGTTTTACACCATTTATTTCCTGGTATTTTTCGTGGCCTTTTCCGGCAACAAGGATGATGTCGCCCTCATTGGCAAAATTTACCGCTGTTTTAATGGCTTCCTTTCTGTTTGCAATTACTAGAGTTTTTGATTTTTTTGCAGGATCAACTCCTTGCATCATATCGTTGAGAATATTTTCCGGATCTTCTGTTCTGGGATTATCAGATGTAAGGATTAACATATCCGACATGCGACTTGCAATTTCTGCCATAATAGGACGTTTTGTTTTGTCTCTGTCGCCGCCGGTACCAACAACACAAATAAGTTTTTCGTTTCCTGTTCTAAGAGCATTAATTGTCTTTAGCACATTAAGTAATGCATCAGGAGTATGAGCA
>PKTD01000313.1 GCA_002869315.1 Marinilabiliales bacterium
CACATGAAATTTGATTTCGGTTTTGAGCCTACAATTATACAACCTTTTTCTTTTGTAACAATAACGAAATTGAAAAAATTATAATTTTTCGTTAAAAAATATTTGTACAAAATAATTTTATCCCCTGGTCGTTATAATTCTGAATTAAAAAACCAAAATATTAAAACAATATCTTTGACTTCTAAAAAACGAACAATGTTGCATCGCACAATAATTTTATTTTTAAGCCTATTGGTTTCTGCTGCTTATTCTCAAACAATAAGTTATAACTTTGATGAGACCATAAATTGGCAAAACATACAGCATATAAACGTTGCAGAAGGTAATAGTATTGCCCGATTGTCGTTTAAAGATGCAAATTATTCAGATTTAGAATCTAGCCCCTTCTTCTCTAAAGACTACCTCATTCATACCGCAAAAGCTGATATAAGTGCCGATTTAATAAATGCGGTTTTTGTTCATGCAACAGAAGAAGAATCTCTTTTACTATTAAATAATGACGAAATTCCTGCAGAAAAAGTTAAATTGGATGCAAATATTATAATTAGCCAGAAACAACCTTACGCAAATATTAAAATTATACCTCTCCGCTGGAATGAAAATTTGCAATTAATTGAAAAACTGGTGAGTTTTGAGTTGATTATTAACATAAAAGAAACACCAGAAAAACAACACTATAGCATTGATTATGCTTCAAATTCTGTATTGTCCACAGGCGATTGGTTTAAAATCAGAATTAAAAAGGGTGGTATATATAAATTAACCTATTCCCAATTGCTGGAAATGGGATTTGATGTAAACGCTGATCCCCGCAAGATAGCACTCTATGGTAATGGAGGAGGAACTCTTCCTGAAGTTAACACTGACTTTCGCTATGATGATCTAGTTGAAAATGCTATTGAAGTTTATGGTGCAGAAGACGGTAGTTTTGATGCTGGTGATTATATACTGTTTTACGGTGATAATCCTGTGAAATGGGAATTTTCCTATTCTTATCAAAGATTCCAGCATTTGAATAATTATTATGACGATTACTCATACTATTTTATTACTCTTAAACAAAGCCCTGATGCTAAACGAATACAATTGGCTGATATTCCCGATGGTGCTGTAGAACAAACAGTTACTACATTTAACGATTATGCATATCATGAACTAGATACTCTGAATATTGCTGGTTCTGGCAGAACCTGGTACGGTGAAGTTTTCGACTTTACATTGTCCAGGTCTTTTGAGTTTGACTTTCCGAATATTGTTAAAAGTGCAGGTGCAAATTGTTATGTTTCTCTTGCTTCCAGATCTTATTCTGCAAATTCATTTTTAATTTATACTGATAATCAACTTCAAAAAACTCAGGCTATGCCAATAACTGCTAATAATGGTTATGAATATGGACGTGCCAGATCAGCAGATTTTGATTTTACACCTAAAAGTGATAAACTAGTAGTTACATTGGAATATAACAGATATTCAACGGGTTCAGTAGGTTACCTGGATTATATAGACCTTAATGTTCAGAGATATTTGAATTTTAGTGGAAATCAAATGAAATTTCGAAAAATATTTTCCTGGGAAGTAGATGAAGTAGTTAAATATGAAATAGGGGGTGAGTCATCAGGAATTAGCGTTTGGGAGATTACAGATCTAGTTAATCCGAAAAAAATAAGTCTTAATTCCTCAGGGGGAAAAGTAAATTTTATCTCCCAAACTGATACATTAAGAGAATTTATTGCATTTAATGGATTAGAGTATTTTACACCTCAATTTGTTGAGAAAGTAGATAATCAAAATTTACATGCCTTAAAAAACATTGATTACCTTATAGTTACACATCCTCGTTTTATTGATGAAGCAAACAGATTGGCGGAGTTTCATTCTGAAAATCAGGATTTTAATGTGTATGTTACTAGCCCGCAGAAAATATATAATGAGTTTTCTTCTGGCTCGCAAGACATTACTGCCATAAGAGATTTTGCTAAGATGTTGTACGATAGAAGTGATGCAGGAAAGGAATTGAAATACTTATTGCTTTTTGGCGACGCCTCTTATGATTACAAAGATAAGTTAGCCGATAACAGTAATTTTGTTCCATGTTGGGAGCATACCAAATCACTTAACATAATTTCATCTATAGCCAGTGATGATTATTTTGGTTATCTGGATGATGGCGAGGGCGGTATAACAGGCAGTAACAGAGTTGATATTGGTATAGGGCGTTTTGTTGTTCAAACCATTGAAGAAGCTACTGCCTCGGTAAATAAATCCATTAATTATTGTACTAATAGTAGTGCTAATATGGGTCCATGGCGAAATCAAATTACTTTTTTGGCCGATGATGAAGACTCTAATCATCATATGCATGATGCAGAAACTTTGGCAGGTTATTTAGATGAAAATTATCCAGAATATTTAATTGATAAAATTTATGTGGATGCATATCCTCAGGTTTCAACGCCTAGCGGACAAAGAGCTCCTGAAGTTAATAGCGCAATAAACTCTAAAATTGAAAAGGGTACCTTAATATTTAACTATTCTGGTCATGGTGGTGAGTTAGGTCTTGGCCATGAAAGATTTCTGGAAATCCCTGATATAAATTCGTGGAATAATACAGATAAACTCCCCATTTTCATAACTGCTACATGCGAGTTTAGCCGTTATGATGATCCGAGGAGAGTGTCGGCAGGAGAATTGGTTTTTCTCAATTCAAATGGAGGAGCAGTGGCATTATTTACAACTGCCAGAGCAACTTTCGCCAGTTCTAACCTCGCTCTTAATAAGGCTATTTATGAAAATAATATTTTTAGCAAGATAGATGGTGAATATCCTCGATTTGGTGATGTTATAAGGCGTTCAAAAACATTGGGTAATGATAATGATAAAAAGTTTGTACTTATTGGAGATCCTGCAGTAAGGCTTGCCTATCCTGAGTTCAATGCAGAAACCGTAAAAATAAACTCAGAATTTGTCGTGGATGATGTTTATGATACTATTAATGCTCTGTCGCATGTTAAAGTTGAAGGCGATGTTTTGGATGAGGATGGCAATTTATTATCAGACTTTAATGGACTTTTATATCCAACAGTTTATGATAAAAAAGTTGAAGTTGAAACTTTGGGCTCAGATGGAGGAAGTTATCCCGAAAAGTTTTATTACTGGAAAAGTGTCCTATTCAACGGAAAAGTGGATGTGGCAGATGGTAAATTTGAATTTGAGTTTATTGTACCCCGAGATATATCATATAACTATGGAAAGGGAAGAATAAACTATTATTTTAATAATGACAGTATTGACGGAAATGGTTTTTATCAAAATCTTATAATTGGGGGGTTCGACGATCAGGCAACTGAAGATAATCAAGGACCTGAAATTCAACTTTATTTTAATCATGACGATTTTGTAAATGGAGGTACAACCGATGAAAACCCGGTATTGCTAGCTTATGTTGAAGATGAAAGTGGAATAAATACAACCGGAAATGGTATTGGACATGATATTATGGCAGTTATTGATGGGGATGCTACAAAATCATATACACTTAACGATTATTATGAAGCGGAGGTAAATAGATTTAACAGTGGAGTTATAAACTATCCGTTCTTTAATTTGGAAGATGGAGAACATACTTTGAGTTTAAGAGTGTGGGATATAAACAATAACTCTTCAACTGCCTATCTTGATTTTGTGGTAGTAGGTTCTGAAGACCTTGTAATCAGTAATCTTATGAATTACCCTAATCCAGTGGTTGATAACACATATTTTGTTTTCGAACACAACCAGTCTAATAATGAACTTGACGTGGAAATTCAAATCTATAATATTAACGGTCGCTTAATAAAGACACTAACAGGAATTGCTAAATCAAAGAATTATAAATCGGAACCACTTGAGTGGGATGCGTGTTCTGAATCAGGTAGAAAAATTGGAAGAGGTTTTTATGTGTATAAGCTAATAGTTACTAATGAATCAGGTCAAACTAAAACAGAAACAGCAAAACTGATTTATGTCAGGTAATTGATATTTAAATTATTAAATATCCAACTAATTTTTTCCTTTATTTGTCAAATATTTATATGAAGAATTTTTTACTAGTCATATTCTCTATTGTAAGCATTGCTGTTATGGCTCAAAAGCAATTTGAAGTTGAGTTATACTGGAATGATATACAGTCGGTTAAGACATATAAAGGTATGGAAATTAATTATATTTCCTTCACTGGTTCTACCACTGAATATCAGTATGCTTCTCTGCCTGTTTTTGTAAAGACCTTGAATGCCTCTTCAACACTATTTTCCTATGAATTGGAAATTACAGATGCTGTTGTGGATACTTTATCTGCTGAGGAATCGGAAATTATCTCCGATAAGGATTTAATTGAAGAAAATTTTGTACTCACATATTCAAATGATGAAATTAAAATTCTGCCTCTAAAATATGATCTTGAAAATAATACAATTATCAGGTTGTTGAATTTTACAATTCTTGCCGATTTGGTACCTGTGCCAGAAGAAAAGCAAAATAATGAAACTATTAATCATGTTTTTGCAAATAATTCAGTGCTTTCAGAAGGTAAATGGATAAAAATGGGGATTATAAATACCGGAATTCATAAAATAGAGAGAAGCGATTTGCTGAATATGGGTGTTAACCCAGATAATATAGATGTTGGCAGCATAGGAATTTTTGGTAATTATGAAGGAATGCTTCCTGAAAGCAACGAAAAGGAGCGTCCTGATGATTTGAAAGAGAATCCCGCAGAGTATATTGGTTTGGAAGATGGTAGTTTTGATGAAGGCGACTATATATTATTTTATGCCCAAAGTCAGGAAGTATGGAAATACAATCCTTTTACAGTGCGCTTCGACCACTATAAGAATATTTATGCCGATACCGTTTACTACTTTTTTACTCCCGATATGGGGACGCAAAAAAGTTTAGAAACGGAGTTAAGTTTAAGCGTTTCCCCAACAGTTGTTGTGAATAGTTTTGTGGATTATCTTTCGCATGAAAATGATATTCAAAACCTGATGTATTCTGGTAAAGAGTGGTATGGTGAAAAATTGACTATGTTAAAGCCTGAAATTTCCTTTACACATAATATACCGCATCTTAAATTTGATATGCCCATTTTCTTTTCCACAAGAGTTGTGGCACGATCTTATGTTTCAAGCTCCTTTAAAACATTAGTTAATGATGATGTGGTAATCGATTCCACAACTATCTCTAAAGTTAATCCGGCTTCGGAGGGAATTTATGCCAGAGAGGCCACCCGAAGTGCTACTTTTTTTGCAAATAGTAATGAGTTAAATGTAAAAACATTATATAATTCATCGAGTAATTCTGCTAGTTTTTGGATCGATTATTATTTAATGAATTTTGAAAGAGATTTAATATTTGATGGCGGACAAATGAGTTTTCGTCAGCCTTCAGCTACTGGCTTAGGAAATATTACACGTTTTGATATTACAAAAAATCCCGGCCTAGCTGAGGTATGGGATATAACTGATTTTCATAATGCTCATAAAATTGAAATTAATAATTCTGACAATATAGCTTATTTCACAATAGCCACTGATTCCCTTAGAGAATTTATTTGTTTTGATAGATCAAGTTTTTATAATCCAGTAAGTTATAAAGAAGTTGAAAATCAAAACCTACATGCCATAGAGAGTGTTGATTTTGTAATAATCAGCCCTGATGAATTACAATCTGCGGCTAATCGTTTGGCAAATATCCATGAGGAAGTAGATAATATGAATTGCCTGGTAGTGAGTCCTGAAGAAATTTATAATGAATTTTCTTCCGGAAGTCAGGATGTGAGTGCAATACGTGATTTTATGCGTATGCTTTACGAAAAAGATGCCTTTAAAAACGGACCGGGTTATTTGTTGATGTTTGGAGATGGTTCTTTCGACTATAAACATCGTGTACCTGATAATTCAAATATAGTACCTACATATGAATCACAAGAATCATTGAGGGCAACACAATCTTATGTTACTGATGATTATTTCGGATTGCTGGATATTGATGAAGGTGCCTATTGTAATGGTGAACTGGATATTGGTATTGGAAGATTTCCAATAAAAAATATTGATGAAGCAAATATTGCTGTTGATAAAATCGAGCGTTATCTATTTAAGGATAAGGATAATCTGCATAGCTGGGCTCAAACTATATGTTTTGTTGCTGATGATGGAGACAATAATTTGCATTTCAAACAAGCCGACCGGCAACTGGTACCCATAGTTGATACCTTACATCCGGGCTTAAACATAAATAAAATATATAGTGATGCTCATGCCAAAGTGAAAATCCCTGGTGGTTATCGTTTTCCTGAAGTGAATACTAAAATTGCTAATCAGGTTGAAGAGGGAGCATTGATAGTTAACTATACAGGGCATGGTGGCCTCATAGGATGGTCGGAAGAATTGATTCTGGATGTGCCTACAATTAATGCCTTTAGTAATACATCAAAATTACCTTTGTTTATAACTGCTACATGTGAGTTTAGCCGCTTTGATGATCCTGAGTTTACTTCAGCAGGAGAGTATGTATTTTTAAATGAAAATGGAGGTGGAATTGCACTTATGACAACTACTCGTTTGGCATATGCATCTGCAAATATCATTTTAAATATGAGGCTTTATAATAACCTTCTTAAAAAAGAAGACGGACAAATACCACGTCTTGGGGATATGAACAGAATGGCAAAAAATCCTTCCAGCACTAATTTTCTGAATTTTACTCTCCTGGGAGATCCCGCTTTGCAACTGGATTTTCCTCAATATGAAATACAAACATTAAGTGTTAATAATGAAGATCTTAATGTGGTTCCTGATACTTTAAATGCAATGTCGGAAGTAGCAATTAGCGGTAGAGTAGTTGACGAATATGGAGCCTTATTGGAAAGTTTTAATGGCTATGTATACCCCGTTGTTTATGATAAACCATCACAATATACTACTTTGGGTAATACTCAAGGTTCTTATCCTGCTGAGTTTGAGTTAGAAGATAAAATACTTTTTAAAGGTAAGGTTACTGTAAAAAATGGTCTTTTTAATTTTGTTTTTTTGATTCCAAAAGATATTTCCTACAAGTATGGTTACGGCAAAATAAGTTATTATGCAATGGATACGATTACGAGTAAGGATGCCTGGGGAGGATATAACAATATTGTTATAGGTGGTACTGATGAAACGGTTGTTGATGATGGTTTGGGTCCTGATATAGAACTGTTTATAAATGACCGGACTTTTGCTTCTGGTAATGAGGTGAGCAATTCAATTAATATTTTAGCAGACTTTTATGATGAAAATGGAATTAATGTAACAGGAAGTAGTTTAGGAAGAGATATAGTTTGTATAATAGATGAAAATAGTTCTAATTCCATGGTATTAAATGAATATTACTTACCTGATGTAGATACTTATAAAAAGGGAAGCCTGACCTACGAATTAGGTGATTTGGAGCCTGGAATGCACACTCTGAGTATAAGGGCCTGGGATTTGTTAAACAACTCATCAACTAAGCAAATAGAATTTGTAATACCTGAAGGTGAGAAAAAGATATACGATGTATATAATTACCCAAATCCATTTTCTGAAAGTACTGTATTTAAGTATAATTTGGGAGCTTCAAGACTGACCAAAGAAGTGGAATTGGAGATTTTTGATATTAGAGGCAGGCAGGTAAACAAACTAAAGACCGAATTTGGTGATTATGGAGCCTATGTAACTGAACTTTATTGGGATGGAAAAGATAAATATGGAAACAAACTACCTCATGGCTTATATTTGTATAAGATGCTAATAACAGATAGTCAGGGAGATACATATACTATTCAACAAAAAATGATTAAATTGGCTGAATAATAGGTTCTAAATAATAATAGTTAATTTAATTCGTTAATTTTGCAGACATTTTTTTAATACGATAAATATTCTTATGAAGATTAGATTTCTTTTAATAAGCGGATTCATTGCCTTATTGTTAAATCTGAATGCTCAGAACTATAACAATCTATCTGGACAGGATGATGGCATAAATGTAATTACTACAGCTGTACCTTTTTTAACTATTGGCCCTGACGCCCGTGCAGGTGGTATGGCTGATGGCGGTGTAGCATCTACTCCTGATGCTAATTCCATGCATTGGAATCCTGCAAAATATGCTTTTATAGACCAGGATTTTGGATTTTCACTTTCCTACACTCCATGGTTGAGAAATCTTGTAAACGACATTAACCTGGCTTATTTATCAGGGTTTTACAAAATAGATGATCGCCAGACAATTGCCTTTACTCTTAGATATTTTACTTTGGGAGATATTCAGTTTACTGATGATCAAGGTACATCATTGGGTACTTATAAACCCAATGAGTTTGCTTTCTCAGGTACTTATGCCCGTAAACTGCATCAGAATTTATCTTTAGCAGTGGCCGGACGATTTATCTATTCAAATCTTACTCAAGGACAAACAGTGCAGGGAGTTGAAACAAAGCCTGGCATTTCCGTTGCTGCTGATATCGCTCTATACTGGCAGAAAAAAGTTGACTGGTTCGACAATATGGATGCAGAATTCGCTTGGGGATTGAATATTTCTAATATTGGTAATAAGATTTCATATTCAGGCTCAAATATCGAGACGGATTTCATTCCTACAAATTTCAGAATAGGACCAAGGCTTACTCTTGAATTAGATGATTACAATAAAATTTCATTCCAGATAGATATTAATAAACTACTTGTACCTACTCCTCCTATTTATGCTCTAGATTCAAACAACAACAGAATTCCAATACCGGGAACTGACAAATTTGAAATAGCTAAAGGTAAGGATCCTGATGTCCCACCATTGCGTGGAATCATGCAGTCATGGTACGATGCTCCAGGAGGTTTTAGTGAAGAATTGCGTGAGTTTAGTTACTCAGTAGGAATGGAATATTGGTATAATAACCTATTGGCTATCAGAGGTGGTTTCTTCTGGGAAGATAAAACAAAGGGAAACAGAAAATATTTTGACCTAGGTGTAGGTTTAAGGTATAACACATTCGGACTAGATTTCTCTTACCTAATTCCGGTAGTTTCGCAACAACACCCTTTGCAAAATACACTTAGATTCTCATTATTATTCAACTTTGGAAATCCTGTTAAAACAGAAATTCCTGATTAATAATGAGTGCTTTTAGAACAGGTTTTGGGTATGATATTCATGCCCTAGCAGAAAATAGAAAACTTGTTCTGGGGGGCATACAAATTCCATTTCACAAAGGTTTATCGGGGCATTCGGATGCCGATGTTCTACTCCATGCTATAATTGATGCTTTGTTGGGGGCGGCGGCAATGGGTGATATAGGAACTCATTTTCCTGATACTTCTGAGAAGTTTAAGGATTATTCCAGCTTAAAAATGCTGGAACATATTTTGAAATTAGTACATAAAGCAGGATATAAAATTTCAAATGTTGATAGTATTGTTATTGCTGAAAAACCTAAACTTCAGCCCTATATAAATGATATTCGTCTTTCTATTTCAAAGGCTCTCAATTTAGATATTGATTCTGTATCAGTAAAGGCAAAAACAAATGAAGGTTTTGGTGAGTCAGGAAGGGGTGAGGCCATTGTTGCTTACGCTAATTGTTTGATATATAGATAGTCAAATAGTCAAATAGTCTGAAAGTCAAATAGTTGAAAGTCTAATAGTCTGAAAGTTAAATAGTTGAAGGGTCGATAAAGTCGAAAAGTTTGGAGGTTTAAAGGTTTTAGAAAGTATGATTGTATAAAACTTTCCAAATAAGTTATAAAAATTAAATAATTTTATTTTACCACGGCTATTAAATTCTCCAACTCTCATATCTTTTGTTTACCAGGCCTTTGACCTTTAGTCTTTTCAGCCTTACTCAAACATATCTTCTCTAAAATTAATGAGGTAAAGGTTTTCTGTAGATCTGGTAAATGCTGTATACAGCCATCTCAAAAATTCTACATTAATCATCTCATCGTTTAGCCAACCCTGATCTATAATAACAGTAGGCCACTGTCCACCCTGAGTTTTATGACATGTCATTGCGTATGCGAATTTAATATGCAGCGCATTAAAATAAGGATTAATCATAACCTGAGCCACTGCCTGACCTCTGGATGGAGCATCTGCATAATCCTCCAAAACTGCTTCAAATAAATTATTGCGTTGATCAATATTTAAACCCGGACCTTCTGCCGTGATAGTATCCAATAGCAGTTTTACAGTTATTTCTTTCTCTTCCGGATAGTCTATCAATCGAATATCTGCCTCAGCAAAACGAAAACCATATACTTCTTCTATTTTGTTGACCCGAAGAATTTCGATCATTTCGCCATTGGCAATAAATCCTGCTTTGGAGTTTTCATCCAGCCAATAGTAGTTGTTTTTTACTATCATTAAGCGATCGCCGGCTTCAATTTCTTCTTCTCTTAAAAGGATTGCATTTCTTATTTGTTCATTAAAGATATTCGCCCTCTTATTAGTACGGCATATTAATACACTATTATTGTTTATTGAATCATTAAAATTGTCTTGCAGAATTTCTTCAAACTCGTATGCAGATTCTATGATTTTTACATCCTCCTTTAATCCTGATTTTTGTATTAAAGATAAAGATGAATCGGAGTTTTTAAGTTTAATTCTCAGAGAGGTCGCCGAAAATAATATTCCTGAATCCAATGATTGTCTCATTACTTCTTTCATTTCGAAAGAATGTGCAGTAATGTTAAAAGATGTTTTAAGGTATTCAATATTAAGTGCAGGGCTGAGGTTAAGTCCCACAGGAGGTAGTTGGGCTGTATCGCCCACAAGTATCAACTTATTACCGCTATTGGAATAAACATATTCAACAAGATCGTCGAGTAGGGAATGACCTCCAAAACCACCTTCATCGTTAGCATTGGAATCGCTAATCATAGATGCTTCATCAACAATAAAAACTGTGTTTTTTAATTTATTTTTTGATAGTTTTACTATGGGATATCCATTTTGACCGGTAACAATAAAATAAATATAGCGGTGTATGGTATGAGCAGTTTTAGAGGTATAAGAACTAAGAACTTTAGCCGCCCTTCCTGTTGGTGCCAATAAAACAGTTTTACTGAAATTGGTACTCAAGGTTTTTACATAAGCCCCTAGTATGCTGGTTTTACCTGTTCCCGCATAACCTTTTAATATATATAATGGATTGATTTTCGTTGAGCAATTAAACCTTGCAATATGGTGAATAGCAGACTTCTGATCTGTAGTGGGTACAAATTTAAAATTTGTAGTAAACTGATTTTCAAAATCATCACTATTCATCAATTTAATATTAAAATGGGTACCCTATTCCAAAATTCCCCACAATATTTTTAAATTGCAGATAGTCGAAGCGCCAGCGTTCACCTTCGGGATATGATGGGTCGACTATAGGTGCAGCGAAGTCGATACGGAATATAAAAAACTGAAAGTCAAATCTAAAACCAAAGCCTAAATCTGTGGCTATTTCTTTATAAAATCTATTGAACTTGAACTGTCCGTTAGGAAAAGTTTCCGATTGGTTATAAGTCCATATATTTCCTAAATCGGCAAATATTGCTCCATGGAAAAAATTGTAAATTGGGAATCTGTATTCCAGGTTATACTCTAGATGTATATCACCTATTCTTTCATATTGGTCAGTTCCATTGAATGATCCTGGACCCAAAGTTCTGAATGCCCAGCCTCTCATACCATTAGCTCCTCCTGCATAGAATCCTCTTTCGTAGGGTATTTCTTCAGAGTTTAAATAAGGAAGACCTAATCCCACATAAATTCGTGTGGCTAATGATGATTTTCTGTTCTTCATCATATAGTATTGTCGAAAGTCGAAATCAGCTCTCACATATTGTGAATATCTTACACCTACTAACTCATAATAACCTTCTGGCGATTTTGAACTGCCAAATAATGAATTTAAACCATATAGCAAATTACCGGATGTTTCGATATTAGCTCTAAAATATTCAAAGTTTTTTAGCCCAGTAGTTTCCTGATTTGAAAATATAATACTATAATTTAGGCCTAAAATCATGTGGTCGGAATATTGTTCTTTTAATCTCTTGTTTGTTTCTTCTTCAAGTATCTTTTCGAACTCTGGTGTAGGATTTACCTTAACAAAATTGATATTTACCGGTGTTAGAATCTGTTTTATTTTAACACTATTATTCCATGAATAACCAATACTTGCCCTGGATATGTTACGGGAGTAATTAGGACGTAACTGATAATTAAAACCAAAAGATATATTGGAGGTAGGATTGTACCTCTGATTAAAACTCCTTAGTCTGACAGGTGAGAAAAAACGTGGGAAAAATATGGAACTTTGTACTCCTGCTTCAAATGTGTTGAATATACCGCTATTTCCATCTGTTTCGCTTATGGTTTGAGCTTCGAAACCGCCATTAATTGCAAGTCGGAGTACTTCCGCTCGTTTAAAAATATTATTATTGAGAAGAATAATGTTGCCACGCATACCAAGGTCGCCACTTGAATTAGTGCCTTCAGCAGCAATGGTAAATGAGTATAGCTCATTCTTTTGCATATTTATTTTGCAATCCAGAAATGAGGAGTCAGCAGATGGTTTTCTTGTATTTAATGTATCGAAACTAATATTTACAGATCTTATTATTCTATATGAAAATAGTCGGTTATATGTTTTCTGAATACTTTCAGACGAATAAGGTTTTCCTGGTTTAATTTTAATTGCCTGGTCGAATGCAGATGGCTTTAGTTTTATTTTATCTGCATAAAGGAAATGATAATTATAAGATTTCGACTCATCCCAAAAATCAATTTTATGTTGAGTAGTGTCATAATTCTGTTGTGATAAAGGTCGGTAATCTGGCTTTATCTCTACTTTATTTATAAAATATCGTTTATGTTTTTTTTCCAGGAATTTACCGGGTTGAGAGGTGGCTTGTTTTATATTATTAATTTTAATTGTTACATCCATTGTTTTGTTAGCATTAGTGCTGTCAACAATAAATTGAATATAGTTTCTGCTGAAGCGATAGTAACCAACGTCCCGAAGAAATTTTGTAATACGATCTCGTTCATCATCCATTGTAAAAGCGTTATAAACATCTTTCTTTTTAAGAAGAGATTTGCCTTTTTTACTATTTACGAATGATCTTATTAAACTATCATTTATATCATAGGAGATATTTGAAATCCTGTATGGTGTTCCTGAGTTTATTTTATATTGGACTTCATTTTTAAACTTTCTTGATTTAACGATATAGTTAATAACAGCATTAAAAAAACCTATGTCCGCAAGATAAGCTTTTAGTTTTTTGTTTATTTGATTTAAATCCGCTGTTGTAGTATATACAGGTTCTTCCCCAAACCTTTCATTTAACCATTTTGCAAATTTTGTTCCTTTCTTTTTGTATTTAAAGTAAACATACAATTTTGGATGCATACCAAGAAATCTGGAATTGGGTTGTGGTTTTGTCAATGTTCTTAAATCTGAAACCTTAATTTCATTGGGTTTATCAGCTATTTTAAAACTGTATTTTACGGTAATTTTCTTTCCTTCCGGGATGTATTTTTTTACGGAACAGGAAGACGCAAAAATCAAAATCAATGCAAATGACAGAAGTTTTAAAAACTTTTTTTTCAAAGATTTATATTTAGATACCGGTGATTACACTATTGTTACACAAAAATAGGATTCTTTTTATTACTGGCAATTAAGAAGAAAAAAATAGTAAATAAAACTATTCTTTTTTGAGTGTGAAATTCAGAAAGTTAATGGAAGATTTCCCTAATTAATATCTATAACAAATTGCATTGATATTCATACCTGCCCCAACAGAAGCAAACATGATAAGATCGCCTTCGTTAAGCTGATGATCGCCCTGTGAAACTCTAACGCCATCATGATATATTTGCTGACATTCTCCCTTTCTGACCATATCGAATAGTGTTGGGACAGTTCCCACAGAACTATTTCCCAATTGATGTATACTCATGGGCATAATATATTCCGGAATGTTTCTTTCTTTATAAAGACGGTAGAAACGTTTAATTATCTCAAAGTCCATTTTTTCATTCGCCTGATGTATAAAGATTTTTTTAAGATCTTTTATATCAGCATTTGCATTTTCCATAGCCAGTTTCATCGCTGCCGGAACATTTGTTAATGCAAACTCATAAATCTTTCTGCCGAACATTTTTATATACCTCACATTTGGATCAGTATCATTAATATTGCTCTTGCCAAGGAAAAGGTAGTAGGCCTCATCGAGAGCGTGAGTTTCCATTGAATAACTTAATATTCCTTTTTCAGTATCTCCCTCACTAGCTTCTACTACTGCGGCACCTGCACCATCAGAATAGATCATTGAATCCCGATCATGCATATCCAGTACTCTGGAAAGTGTTTCGGCAGAAACTACCAAACATCTTTTTGCCATTCCTGATTTTATAAAAGAATATGCCTGTATCATTCCCTGGACCCATCCCGGGCAACCGAATACAATATCATAAGCTACACAAGAAGGATTTTTAATTCCTAAATTTTGCTTTATTCTTGAGGCTATACTTGGCAACACATCAGTTTGTATAGTTCCTTTTTTTACATCTCCAAAATTTTGAGCAACAATAATCTGATCGATAGTTTCCGGATCTATATCTGCATCTTTAATGGCCAGATTTGCTGCTATTGTTCCTAAGTCAGAAGCACATTGTTCATCATTGGCATAGCGTCTTTCCTCGATACCTGTTATGGCTTTAAATTTTTCTGCAATTTCAGCATGATCTGATTCAAACTTAATAGAGTTTTCATCATAGAAAACATTTTTAGCAAAATCTGCATTAGTTACTATTTTTTCAGGTATATATTTTCCTGTACCTGTAATAATTACGTTTTTAAAACTCATAAGTACTCACTATTATTTGAATTGCTAAATTATATATTTCATTTGTTACATCACAGTATATTTTATCATTTCACATAATTTGTGATTTTCTGAATCTAGAAATTTGGGCTTTTATTCTTGTTATAAGATAACAAACCTTTGCGGAGAATTTGTATTTAA
>PKTD01000237.1 GCA_002869315.1 Marinilabiliales bacterium
GTTTTCCAATAAATTGGATAATAGTTTTTAAAACCTTCAATTTGTTCAGCCATTCCATTATCTCCAAGTGTCGTTATATATCCCGTTTGCCCATCTGCCCCAAAGGCAATTTTTATATCAATAGGCCCTGATAAATTATCTTCATACAAGGCTTCAATTTTGCTATTGGAATATTCAAAATTTTGTAAACTTTCGTTCCACATCCCTTTAGTAATTATCAGGCTGTCAAGATATTCGAACTCATTAAACATAGGAGTGGCAATAAATACATTTCCCTGAGAATTAATGGTAAAAGCAATTGGGTGATAGTCACCGTATGCATTTGACGAATCGAAGTTTTGTGTGTGATAAGAAGTATCTCCAATACTTGAAACACCATGTATAAAACCTGATGATTGTTGGTTTGCCCCACTAAGATTATAAACTATAAATGCATTATCAGGATCATCATTTCCTTCCGGATTATAAATTCCATGATGAGGATTTGAACCAACCAAATCTCCAAAATAGAAGTTTCTTATCATTGTATCCCATGTTATTCCTCCGTCGGTGGAGATATCATATCCTAAATCGCCGGCATTGCCATTAATATCAAGAGAACCTCCCATACGATGATAAAAACTGATGGTGTTTAAATCAGAATTTACCCATAATGACCTTAAGTTTGAAGCAAAATCATTAACATTTACGGAAGTTCCGATATTGATAATATTTACAATATTTACGTCTGATTTTGGCGATAAAATAGTTGGAATTGTTAGGTTTTCTCTCTCTCCAGTTGCACTTTTTTTAATTAAACCTGCTGTTTTGATGTTGCTTTTAATAGTGTATTTTATTTGTCCTAAGGAAATATTGTACAATGCAAAGAAGGTTACAAGGAGTAATAACTTTTTCATATGTGCTGGATTTATATTGACAATCAATAAGATATGACTTAGGTTCCTGTGTTTGTTACGGAAGCGTATCTTTTTTCAATGACATTAAAATTATTAAAACCGTTGCATAATCAAACATTTAGATAATTTATCTATTTTCGTACAATAAAGAAAATCTATCCTTTTAATACATGAAACGACAGGTAACGATAAAAGACATAGCAGAAAAATTGGGAATTAGTGTTTCTACAGTTTCACGTGCTCTTAAGGATCATCCCGATATCAGTTTAAAAACCAGGCAGGCAGTAAAAGAATTGGCTAAACTCTTAGGTTATAAACCAAATTTAATTGCTCTGAACCTAAAAAATAGTAAAACAAATACTATTGGGTTGATAGTACCAGAGGTAGACCATCACTTCTTTTCAAAAATATTAAATGGTATTGAAGAGGTTGCCTACGAAAATAATTTCAACGTTTTAGTTGTTCAGTCCAATGAGTCGTATATGCGTGAAGTTTTAAACACCCAAACACTCATTGCAAATCGAGTAGACGGTGTTTTAGTCTCTTTTTCCAAGGAAACTCAGGATTATTCTCATTTTCAGCAAATGCTGGATTATGAAATTCCGATTGTATTTTTCGACAGAACCATAGAGGATTTCCATGCTGATGGAGTTGTAGTTGATGACTATTCAGGGGCGTATAATGCTGTAAGTCATTTAATTGAACGGGGTTGTAAGCGTATTGCTTTATATTCTTCGCCACAGCATATGCTGATAGGTAAAAATCGATTTGAGGGATATAAAGATGCATTGGAGAAGCATGGATTAACATATCATAAGGATTTGGTTTATCCTTGTGATACTATTGAATCTGCAATAAAGATTTCCAGAAGTGTATTAAAGAAACATGATAAACCTGATGGTGTTTTTGCAGTAAATGATCTTACGGCAATTGGAGTTATGAAAGTTGCCAACCAATTGGGAATTAAGGTTCCTGAGGAACTTAAGATTGTAGGTTTTGAAAATAGCAGGAGCGCAACCCTTTGTGAGCCTGAATTAACCTCTGTTGATCAGTTCGGATATAATCTTGGTAAAAGATCAGCCGAACTACTTATTAGGAGAATAAAAGGAGGTAGTTTTGATTATAGCCCTGAATACCTTAAACTAAAGACAGAATTAATAGTAAGAGGTTCCAGTTAATTATTTATTTTATTAATTTTTGTATTTGAGATAGTCTTCTGCAATTTTTCTACTTTTGCTTCCAAAAGTATTGGCTATGATATTTAACTATATTACCTGGAACATCCGTCCCGAAATATTTATTATTCCTGAAGATATATATCTCATTGGAGGTCTTTCTATTAGATGGTATGGTCTTTTATTCGCCATGTCGTTTATTGTTGGATATATCATAATGAAAAGGATATTCGATAATGAAGGCATTGGAGAAAAGGTTTTGGATCAACTTTCAACTTATATGATAGTTTTTACAATTCTTGGCGCACGACTGGGTCATTGTTTGTTTTATGAACCAGATTATTATCTTGCTCATCCTTTGGATATGTTAAAAATTTGTGAAGGTGGTTTGGCTAGTCACGGCGCAGCAGTTGGTATTCTAATTGGTTTATATGTATTTGCCAGAAATAATAAGAAACCCTATCTGTGGATACTCGACAGAATTGTTATTGTTGTTGCCTTAGCCGGATTTTTTATCAGAACAGGTAATTTAATGAACTCAGAAATTTTTGGTGACATAACCACATTACCTTGGGGATTTTATTTTGAAAGATATTATGATCCTTTTTTTACAACCGATCCAAGACATCCTACTCAAATATATGAGGCTTTATCATATTTAATGATATTCATTTACCTCTTTAGGAAGTATTGGAAAGTAGAAGGCAAGACTACTCATGGAGAGTTGTTTGGCTATTTCCTTGTTTTATTATTCTCAGTTCGTTTTCTAATTGAATTTATAAAAGTTCCACAGGTAGGTTTTGAAGAGAATATGGCTCTTAATATGGGTCAGATTTTGAGTATTCCTTTTGTGCTTGTGGGAGTATATTTGCTATACAATGCCCATAAAAAAAAGGAGGCCTGATATAAGACCTCCTTTATAAGTTAACTTCTTTAAAATTCCCTATAAGGGGAAAATAATTATCTGATATTTAGATTTTGTATTTGCTCATAAAATACGCTATCAACCTCATTGGCAATTTTTTCTTGTCGGTTTTCCCTAGTTAATTGTCCAAGATTTTGTAGAGAGGCCAATGCCGATTGTATTTCATTTTGATATGCATTTCTGAATTTTGGTTTTAAACCATCATAATAATTTAAATCTGCACTATATCTGTCAAAAATTTTCTGCACAACTTCATTTGCCTTTTCATTAGCCCCGGCCTGATAGTATAGGTCGGCCCATCTTATCATAAAATAATCATAAGGAAACTTATCTGAAGGGAAAAACTCCTGACCTTTGTCCAGAGCAGCAATTGCCTTTTCATTTTTATTTTGTTCAACAAGAGCTTCTGCCAGTCTCATATAATATTGTTTCGACATACTAACATTTCTGGCACTTTCTCTGTCAACTATAACATCATCCTTATTTAGACGTCCCCATCTGGCATCATCTGAAAGTAAAACTTCATAAGATTTCTCAGCATCAACACCTCCTATACCATCTCTGTAAACGGGCCCAACAAATGGTTTTAACCGATATACAACACCTTCCTGATGGCAATATTTATCCACATCGAAAACTTTGCTTAATGTAGCCGGATTGGCAAAATATATAGGTCTTTCCCAATTGTTTGTTGCAATTAGATCCAGTAACATTAAGTCATTTCTGTACAGTCCATTTTGCTTTATATCCCAAACAATTTCTTTTACAATCTTATCTGCATTTTCAATTTCTACAGTTCCTGTATTAACTACCTGTGCCGAGTCAACACTAAGTTTTAATTTCCTTACAGGTAGGTAATTAACCCATTGACCATTTTGTAAAGGTAATTTAGTTCTTTTGTCATTATTTTTAACAAAATCGATAGCATCTTTTACACTGGTTCTGTCTTCAATTCTGGCAAAAACAGGAAGGTAATTCTGATCACCTTTCATATAAAACTCTGGACTAATGCTTAAAGGAAGTCTGTCTGAATCATATACTTTTTTACCCATTTGATTAACGTACCAGTCGCCTGAAGAGAGCATATAGTTTACAACCCTCACATCAGTTCTGTAACCCTCTACCTCTTGCACATACCACAATGGGAAAGTATCGTTATCGCCATTGGTAAATAATATGGCATTGGGCTCACAACTGGCCAAATACATTTTTGCAAAGTCAGGTGCTGCATATTTTCCAGAACGGTCATGACTTTCCCAGCCTTGTGTAGCCATAATGGTTGGAACCAATAATGTTGCTAAAACAGTTACACTAACAACTGCTACTTTTTTATTGGCAATAAACTTTTTAAAAGTTTCATATAATGCTAATACACCTAATCCTATCCAAATTGCGAAGGCGTAGAACGATCCAGCATAGGCATAATCCCTTTCACGAGGTTGTAAAGGTGTTTGGTTTAGGTATATTACAATTGCTAAGCCCGTCATAAAGAATAATAGGAAAACCACCCAAGTATCTTTTTTACTTTTTTTCAGATGATAAACAAACCCTAATATACCCAATATTAGTGGAAGAAAATAGAATTTTGTTTTTGCAGGATTTTCCATGCTTGGAGGCAGATTTGATTGATCTCCAAGTCTTTTATTATCTATAAAACTAATGCCACTAATCCAGTTTCCATGTTGTATTTCTCCCTGACTTTCAATATTGTTCTGTCTACCAACAAAATTCCAGAGGAAGTACCTGATGTATAAATGGTCAACCTGATAGGTGAAAAAGAATTTTAAATTTTCGCCAAATGTAGGTTTGTATCTAATTTCACTAGTTCCATCTGCCTTATCTATACGAATTGCTTTGCCCTTATCTCCCCCATATTGTTTATATAGTTGTATATGAGCAGGTTTCTGATTGCTCCACATACGTGGAAATAGCCCCATAAAACGCTCATCGTAAATAGGGATAGTTCCCTTTCTGTCGTCTTTAATTACATATTTTCCACTTTTAGTGTCTTTCATATAAATTGGCGTGCCATCTTCAGAGTCAACTGCAGGTGCATTATAATACTGACCGTAAATTAATGGCCATGTACCATATTGCTCACGATTCAAATATGAAAGTAAACTCAGAGCATCTTTTGGGTCGTTTTCGTTAATAGGTGTATTAGCATTTGCTCTTATTACCAAAATAGCAAAGGAGGAATATCCTATCAAAATGAAAGTAAAAGCAAGTATAATAGTATTATAAACAACTTTGCCTTTTTTGTGAGTGTAGTGCAATCCAAATACTATCAAACCTATTAGTAAAAGGAAAAAGAAAATTGTTCCTGAGTTAAATGGTAATCCTAATCCGTTAACAAAGAAGAATTCAATTTTCCCCGATAAGGATACCGTCCATGGGATTATGATATACATAACAATAGCCAGTATTACTATTGATATTGCACCGGCGGCGATAAATCCTTTTGTAGAATACTGATATCTTTTATAGTAAAATACATAAACTATTGCAGGAATAGCAAGTAGGTTAAGTAGGTGAACACCAATAGATAAACCAACGATATAAGCAATTAATAATAACCATCTGTAACCACTTCTTTTATCTGCAACAACCTCCCATTTAAGTATTGCCCAAAAGACTACTGCGGTCAGGAAGGATGACATTGCGTAAACTTCTCCTTCAACAGCAGAAAACCAAAATGAATCAGAAAAAGTATATGCTAATGAACCTACGATACCTGCACCAAATACAGCCCAGGCATTAGCTTCAGAAATCTCATCAGATCCTGCTTTAACAAATAATTTCTTTGCCAGCATAGTAATCGACCAAAACAGAAATAATATTGTAAAACTACTTGATAATGCAGACATTACATTAATCATCATAGCCGTATTGGAAATGTCTCCGAATGCAAACATTGAGAAAAACCTGCCCAACAACTGGAAAAGCGGTGCTCCCGGCGGGTGACCAACTTGTAGTTTATAGGCAGTGGCAATGTATTCTCCACAATCCCACCAACTTGCCGTAGGTTCTAAGGTTAACAAATAGGTTATTGTGGCAATGCCAAAAACAATCCATCCAATAAGATTGTTAATCTTTTTATAATTCTTCATTTTATGTAAGATTTCCTGCAAGAAAATTAATTAGCGAAAATAGGAATTTTACAATAACATATTTTTTTAAAGTCTTTTTATTTAACAGAAATTAATAATTTCGCTTGAAATAAATATACCAAAAATTAACGAAATGACACTTATAATTAAAGGAAGCGGATTAACCGTAAATGATATAGTTAAAGTAGCCAGACATGGTGAAAAGGTGGAACTCCATGAAGAGGCACTTGAGAGAATAAAAAAATGCCGTGCAATGCTCGAGAAAAAAATTGAGGCACACGAAATTATGTATGGTGTAAACACCGGAATTGGGGAATTTTCTGAGGTTGTATTAAATGATGATCAGGTAAAGGATTTCCAAAAATATTTGATATACAATCATGCTGCAGGTATTGGGGAGGCCATGAAAGAAGAATATGTAAGAGGAGCCATGGTAGGACGCATAAATGTGCATGCCCATGGCAATTCAGGCATTCGTCCGGAAATTACATTAACTCTTGTGGAAATGCTAAACAAAGGAGTTACACCTTACGTTTGTCAAAAAGGATCTGTGGGTGCTTCAGGTGACCTTGCTCCTATGTCACAAATAGCATTATTGTTAATGGGAGAGGGTAAGGCTTTTTATGAGGGAGAATTGCTGGAAGGAAAAGAAGCGATGAGCAGGGCAAAAATTGAAGTGCCCGGATTAAAAGCCAGAGATGGATTGGGAACAATTAATGGCTCAAATGTTTTAACTGCCATGAGTGCCATTTTTATTCATGATGCGAACAACTGGCTCAAACAGGCTGAAATTGGAGCTGCTATGTCATTAGAAGCACTGAAAGCAAATATGGGACCTTATACCGCGCGCTTACATGAGGTGAGAGGTTTTAAAGGTGCTGTAAGAAGTGCAAAAGCTATTGCTAAAATGGTTGCCGGAGGCGATTTGAAAGAGGGCAGGGTAGACCATAAAGTTCAGGATGCTTATTCTATGAGGTCAACACCTCAGGTAATTGGAACTGCCCATGATGCTATTGCTTATGCGAAATCTCAGGTTGAAATTGAATTAAATGGTGTAGGTGATAATCCTATTTTCTTTCCGGATGAAAATCTGGCACTATCAGGAGCTAATTTTCAGGGAAGTCCTGTAGCACTTCCTATGGATATGGCTGGTGCAGCCATTACAATGGTGAGTGTATTGTCGGAAAGAAGAATGAACCGACTAAATAATCCTGCCTTAAGTGTTGGTTTGCCGGCATTTTTAACAAAAGGAGCCGGAATGTTCTCAGGTATGATGCTAAGTCAGTATACTGCCGATATGCAAATAGTTGAACAGAGAATTTTATCTGCACCTGCCTCAATACAGTCGATACCGGCTGCTGCAGATCAGGAAGACTTTGTATCGATGGGAATGAATACAGCGATAAAAAATTTCCAGATACTTGACAATGCTTATGGAATTCTGGGAATTGAAATTATGGCAGCTGCCCAGGCATTGGATTTTAGAGATTATAACTTTGGCAAGGGTACTCAAACAGCACATAGTGTGGTAAGGAAGTACGTTGAATTTTTAGATATCGACAGACCATTGTACAAAGACCACAATGCTATGAAAGAACTAGTTAGTTCTTGTGAAATTTTAGAGGCTGTAGAGAATGAAATAGGTGAACTTGATTAATCATATGTTAGAAGAAGATAATAATCAAAATACTGAATTAAAGCGTCCTCCACAGTTGACACTATTATGTGTACTGAGTTTTATTTCTGGTGGTATTTCAATAATAGGGTATCTCTATTTTTTTGGTTTATACGACCAAATTGTTGAAATGGCGAAAGAAGGAAATATACCACAGTTTTTTGGCGAAGAGGTGGATTATAGTTTTTTAATTGAAATAAGTAGGACTTATTACCTCTGGAGTTTATTGCTCTACATATCTTCAGTTATAGGAGTTTTTTTAATATGGAATTTGAATGGTATTGGCTTTCATGTATATGCCCTTTCACAAGTATTATTGTTAATAATCCCGGAAATCTATATAACTGCAAAACCTTTTCCGTTTTTTGATATTATGATCACAATTCTTTTTATACTTTTATACTTTAAAAATTTGAAATTACTTGGAAGATTATAAAGAGGATATTGATATAAATTCACAAAAGACACCTTATATTTTAAAGGCTGTATCTTTTATATTGATTTTTAGTTCGGCTATCGCCATATTTTTCTTCCTTTATATTTTATTATTTAATGAAAATATAATAAGCGAGACAGCCAGTTTTGTGGAGAACCCTCTTTTGTCGATAAGCAGTTATTTGGTTGTAGAAGTTATATTATTTTCATTTTTAATTGCAGGCAGTGTCCAACTTATCAGAAAGATAAAATGGGGCTTTGTAATTATTGCCGTAAGTCTTACTCTATTATTAATACTTAATTACTTCTATTACGACCATTTTGACTGGGTATATCTAACTATTTACATATTAGTACTATTAATTCTGAGTTTTTTTGTCAGAAAATTGAAATAGTGGAATTTACAAACACTTATTAATTATAAATTTATGATATTCAAACATTATAGCGTATTACTTTATTCTTTTGGCTGATATTACTATAATCTGAAAGTGTAGATAAATGGCGGAAAAAAATCATTTTTGTTGCTTGTGTATTATATAATTGTTAAGTTTGTAAAAAATTTATTAAAAATTCATAAAAAAAACGTAAATTAAAATTAGTAATTCATTAACCAAAAATTATCATTATGAGAAAAATTACAATTTTACTAGCGTTCTTGTTTTTCATTGGAGCCAATTTGGCAAATGCACAAACAAGAACCATTAGTGGTAAGGTTACTAGTGCCGATGATGGCATGGGAATTCCTGGTGCTACAATTGTTGTTAAAGGCACAACTACAGGAACAACCACTGACCTTGACGGTAACTATTCCTTAAGTGTAGAGCCTTCGGCAGAGGCTTTAGTTTTCTCCTTCGTTGGTATGACAACTGTTGAAATTGAATTAGGCAACAGTAATACTATTGACGTGGTTTTGGAAACAGAATCTCTATTAATGGATGAGGTAGTTGTTACCGCACTTGGTATTTCCCGTGAAAAGAAATCATTGGGATATTCAGTACAGGAACTTGACGGTTCTGCTGTTAATCAGGTGAGGGAAACTAACGTAGTAAACTCATTAGCAGGTAAGGCAACGGGTGTTGATATCCGTACTGCATCTACTATGGGTGGTTCTGCAAACATCCTTATCAGAGGTACTGCCTCATTAACACAAAACAACCAGGCAATGTTTGTTATTGATGGTGTTCCTGTAGATAACAGTAACACTAATGAAGATAGACCTGTTGCTGGTGCAACCACAACAACTCAAAACGATGGTTGGGGAGGATATGACTATGGTAATACTGCCATGGACCTTAACCCTGACGATATTGAGTCTGTTTCAATTCTTAAAGGTGCTGCTGCAACTGCGCTTTACGGTTCTCGTGCAGCTAACGGTGTTGTTATGATTACAACCAAAAAAGGTAAAACTACCGAGTCCGGCAAGAAAAGATTAGGTGTAACTATTAATTCAGGTGTTCAGTTTAGCCAGGCTAATATGTCAACAACTGCAAAGTATCAGGAACTTTATGGTGGTGGTTATGGACCATTCTATGACAACCCAGCTGGAACTTATAACGGTGTTGACGTTGAAGCAGGTTATTTCTTCTACGGAGACGTAAATGGAAATGGAACTGATCAACTTATTATGCCAACTCCTGAGGATGCTTCATGGGGACAAAAATTTGATCCTGCACTTCAGGTAGTTATGTGGGATGGTATTGACCCTGTTGCTTCAAACTTTGGTGAAGAGCGTTCATGGGTTTTCCCAGATAATAGTCTTGACTATTTCTTTAAAACTGGTGTAAAATGGACTAATAATATTTCCATTGACGGTGCTAATGAAAATGGTACTTTCCGTTTGTCATATACAAATATGGACGAAACAGGAATGCTTGTTAATTCTGAAATTAAGAAAAATGTTATCAACTTCGCAGGTTCTTATAATATAACTAAGAAACTAAAAGTTGAAGCTAATGTTACTTATAATAATACTAAAGCAAAAGGACGCTATGGTACTGGTTATGACGGAAGAAATCCAATGCAGGCTCTAGGCCAGTGGTTCCAGACAAATGTTGACTTCAAGCGTATGGAAGATAAATATCTTCGTGCTGATGGTTCACAATTATCATGGAACTCAAGTTATTGGGCAACTTATAATGCTGATGGTACCAGAAACATTGATGGTATTGATCACCTTAAGCCTATTTATGCTGACAACCCATACTGGATTCGTTATAAAAATTATGAAGATGATAGTCGTAACAGAATCTTTGGTTATGCCAGAGCTTCCTGGGAATTTACTGACTTTTTAAATGCTTCTGTTCGTTTTGGACTTGATAACTATGGTGAAGAGCAAAATGAAAGAATAGCCGTTAGTAGTGTTGATCAATCAGCATTTGGTAATTACAGAAAGAATTATCTGGAAACAAATACAGACCTTATGTTGAATTTCGATAAGGTATTTGGAAAAGTTACTGTTGATGCGATGGCAGGTTTTTCAAATAACTATCGTCAAACAAATTCAATTTATACAACTACTATTGGTGGTCTTATTGTTCCTGATCTTTATACTGTTTCAAATTCAAAATCACCTGTTCGCGTAAGAGAATGGTTGACAAAAAGAGGATATAACAGTGTTTTAGGTAGTGTGCGTATTGGATATGGAAACTTCATTTATTTAGAAGCTAGTGGAAGAAACGATTGGGTTTCTACTCTTCCAGAAGATAATAACTCATACTTCTACCCATCAGCATCATTAAGTTTACTTGTAAACGAATTAGGTGGACTTAAAGATGTAAGTTGGTTATCATTATTGAAAGTTAGAGGAAACTATGCACAGGTTGGTAATGATGCCCCTGCCTATAGTTTGATTTCTACTTATACTCAGAATACAAGTTGGGGTGATTATGCACTATTCTCAGTTAATAGTACTTTACAGAATCCTGATTTATTACCAGAACGTACAAAGAGTTGGGAATTTGGTATTGAAGGTAGTTTCTTCCAGGGCCGCGTTGGTTTTGATATTGCTACTTATCAAGCAAATTCTTATGACCAGATTATGCCAGTTCTTGTATCTCCTACTTCCGGTGTTACTCGTCGTTGGGTTAACGGTGGAGAGATTCAAAATAAAGGATGGGAAATTGGTTTAAATGGTACTCCTGTACAAACTAAAGACTGGAGTTGGAATATTGGTGTTAACTGGTGGACAAATAAGAATGAAGTTATTAGCCTTTATGAAGGTGTTGATAACTTACTTATTTACTCTGCATGGGATGTTAGTATTAATGCAACTGTTGGTCAACCTTATGGTTCAATCCGTGGTACTGATTTCGTTTATACTAATGGTAAGAAAACTGTTGATGCAAATGGTTATTATATGAGAACCTCATCTGATACAGTTATAGGTGATATCAATCCTGATTGGAAAATGGGTATTAGCTCAAACCTTTCATGGAAGAGCTTATCACTATATTTCTTAGTTGACTTCCAAAAAGGTGGTGATATTTATTCAATCAATACTAAGTATGGTCAGGCAACTGGTTTATATGCTGAAACAGCTGAAAATAATGATAAAGGTGTTCCAATGCGTGATGCAGTAGCTGATGGTGGTGGATACAGATATCCTAATACAGTATTTGAAGACGGAACAACAAATGATATTTATGTTCCTGCTTACCGCTGGGGTAGAGCATTCTACTATAACAACAGCCCAACAGCTCGTTATGTATTTGATGCTTCTTATGTAAAATTACGTGAATTGTCACTTACTTATCGTCTTCCTTCAAAAGTGTTGAAAAACACATTTATCAACAACGTAAGTTTCTCTGTTACTGGACGTAACTTATGGATAATCTCTAAGAACGTTGATCATTTTGACCCCGAGTTCCAGTTGAGTTCAGGTAACCAGCAAGGTATTGAAACTGGTAGTTACCCAACAGCAAGAACTTATGGATTTAACGTTAAGATAGGATTTTAATATTAACAATTAAAAACGTAAACAGATGAAAATTATAAAATATCTTTCGATTGTTATGGTCCTAATTATTGGGGTTACTCAGTGTAAACTGCCTGATAATGTGGATCCGAAGAACCCAACAGAGGTTCCTATTGAAACTATATTTACCAATGCCGAAGTAGCATTGCTAAATCAGGTTGACGATGTAAATGTTAACCGTAATACAACTCGTCTTATTGCTCAGTACTGGCAGCAAACAACTTATTTTGATGAATCAAGATATCTATTCCTTGACCGTCAGATACCAGATAACTTTACTGTAGAGTTTTATAGAGATGCTTTAATGGATCTTAAGAAAACTAAAGAATTGTTAGCCGACTGGGGTGGAAATGCCACTGAGCGTGATAATAAAATTGCCATGACTTCTATTTTGGAAGTTTATGCTTGGCATTGTGTAGTTGATGCTTTCGGCGATATGCCTTATAGTGAAGCATTACAGTTGGATCAAAATTCAACTCCTGTATATGACGATGCTGCTACTATTTATGCTGACCTTTTAACTCGTCTTGATGCTGCTATTGGTATGCTTAAGGCAGGTGGAAGTTTTGGTGGTGCAGATGTTCTATTTGGTGGTGATGTAATGGCTTGGAAAACATTTGGTCAGTCATTAAAATTACGCTTAGGAATGCGTCTAGCAGATGTAAATTCTAGTGCAGCTAAAACTGCAGTTGAAGCCGCTGCTCCTAATGTATATGCAGATCAAAGTGAAAGTGCTATTCTACATTATATAGGGGTTGTTCCAAATGTAAATGCAATTTATACCGCATTTACTGTTGATGGACGTAAAGACTATTTACCAACAAATACAATCATTGATTTGATGAACTCACTTGACGACCCTCGCAGGGCTCTTTGGTTTACTCAGGTTGACGATGGTAGTGGTAATATGGTATATTTAGGTGCGGTTGCAGGTTTAGATGCAGCTCAAACTTATGCTAATTTCTCAAACTTCTCTCCAATTTTCTTTGAAGCTACATTCCCAGCAATTATTTCTGATTATGTAGAAACTGAATTCTTGATGGCTGAAGCTGTTGAAAGAGGATTTGTTGCAGGAGATGCAGAAGCTCATTATAATAATGCAATTACTGCCAGCATCCTTTATTGGGGTGGTACTCAGGCAGATGTTGATACGTATCTTGCTAATCCTGATGTTGCTTATGCAACTGCTCCAGGTGACTGGAAGCAAAAGATTGGTACTCAGAAATGGATTGCTCTTTATAACAGAGGAATTGAAGGATGGGCTGAGTGGAGAAGACTTGACTATCCTATATTAAACATTCCTGAAGGTATGGTTTATAATGATATAGCAAAGCGTATGCCTTATCCATATAATGAAGTTCTTCAGAATGAAGATAACTACAATGCTGCTGTAGCTAAAATGGGTGGCGTTGACGATAGAAGACAAAGAATTTTCTGGGATGTAAACTAGAAAATCGTTTGTAACAATATTAAAGAGCCTGTTTCATGTTTTTATGATACAGGCTCTTTTTTGTTTACTTTCTTAATTATTCAATTATCTCAATACCATTAAAAATGGTTTTCCAAGCAAAAGTATGAGCATAATAGGAAGTAGGTGAAGTTAATCGGTAACCCAAATTATCACCAGAAACAACAACTCCAAACAGATTATATTGATTTCCCTCATTGTCTTTCATAATCACAGGCAAACTATCATTTATAGGAGTAAAGGATTTATTTTCAGCATTAAAAACTAGGTTTATACTTAATTCCTTGGATGTTATTTTTACTAGTTTATTTTGAAATACAACAAAATGCTCAATACTTATCTTGTCATCTATGTGGGAAAGTGGAAACAATGTTGCCCTATCATTATCTACAACTCCAAAATATCTTTCATATTCAACAATTTCTGAATCAGATGAATCTTCAGGTTCATCATTTTTTGATTTTAGTCCAACAATACATCCAGAGTCATCACAGTTTTCATGCTTTAGTACAAGTGCATATGGAAAAAAGAGTTTAATAGTTGAAAAAGTGGTTTTCAACAGTGGCCTCGTTTTTGCCAGATAACCAATATGATCTCCATTAATACACTTTGATAACATTTGCGACCAATGACTTCCTGTTTTTCTATCATAGAGTATTAGATTTTCTTTATAGAGTTTCCCAGATACACCAAAACTTGTTATTGATTCATTAATCTTTCTATTCCATGCTAAACTACTGTTTGTTAATGGGCAATGACTAACAACAAAGTAATGATCATCAATACTGTCATTAACTATTTCATGAACATCTAAAACTGAAATAGGATATATATGTACTATGCCATTATAATAATAGGCTAGTATTTCGTCATTGTCGTTTAAGTCAGAATAATTTATAAAATCGAACTCTGGTTTATCAATTGAATTGATAGGATCTTTTTCCGAATCAAAGTGAATAATATCATTTATATCTACTAACCAATTACCTTTATTAGAAGTTGAGCTTGAGTTGAATTCTGTATCTTGTTTTGAACAAGAAATTAATGTAGTTATTATAAGTGTTAGTATGATCAAGTTTTTCATAAGACAATTACTTTATAATATAATTGTCGTAAAAAACATAACAACCTTACAACACGTTCTAATTTTCAATTTATCAACACTAGATTGAAAAGTATTAAGAATGCTAATTAATCTAAAAATTTGCTGTACTGTGATACAACTGAGTCAAATACCGTTATGTATGCACTGTCAATAGGCTTGGAAGGTGGTGATTCTACCCTAAGAGGGTTTACAGCTTTGCCATTTCTGTAAAACCTGAAATCAAGATGTGGGCCGGTTGCTAAACCAGTTTTACCTACATAACCTATA
>PKTD01000300.1 GCA_002869315.1 Marinilabiliales bacterium
ATGATTTTCCCATTGTTATACAGGAAAAGGGTTTTGTGCTCGATTCTACAACAATTCCTCCAACGGCAGTTGCCATAAAGGCTGGTGAAAAACCTGGTAATGGTCCTTATACTTTAATAAATGGAGTAGTTGGTGGTTATTTAAAAGTTCCGGCTGAGGTTGTAAGACTTAGAGTACTAAATGGTAGCCCACGTAAAATGTTCCAAATCGGACTTAATACAGATCTTAATTCGAATGATAATTTTGAAAAGATGTGGATGGTAGCCACTGGGGGAGGTTATATTGATGTTCCAAGACAAACCGATTCTACTTTAATGTCGGTAGGGGACAGAAGAGAATTTTTAGTTGACTTCACTCAATTTGCTGATGGCGACACTGTTTATATGAGGAAACTAACTGTTCCTGCAGATGCTAATTATGGGTCAACTAATGGAAAAGCATTAATGGCATTTATAGTTGATTTTTCATTGTCATCTACAGATCCAGTTTCCAGCATACCTTCACAGTTAGTTGATTATGCTTTATCGGAGGGCTCGGTATTTAAAACCAGAGAGAAGGATCTTATGGGCTCCGGAGGTAGTGGTAATGTGTGGACGATTGACGGAACACCAATGGATATGGATGTTATTAATGATACTGTTTTGGTTAATACAAAGGAAAGATGGGTAATTAATAATCTTACCAATAAATCACATCCCTTTCATATACATAAGGTGCAGTTTCAGGTTGTTGAATACACTGGTAAATTAGACATGGGAGATACTGTGGCAACCTATACTTATCCTGATTTACCTGATGAATTAATAGGCTATAAAGATGTTCAGTTAATACGGCCTGGAGCCACTTTAACTTTTGAGGCAAGATTTGATAGTTTCCCAGGACCACCTGCTCCTCATCTGGGCTATATGTATCATTGTCATATACTTACCCATGAAGACACAAGTATGATGCATCAGTTTGTTGTAGTTGATTCCTCGGATTTTTATACGGGTTTATTTGCAAAAAATGATTTGGAAATTTTAAATATTTATCCAAATCCTACAAGAAATGAATTCACAATAAATACAGAAATTAAGGAAGCAGGAATTTTAAAAATTTATGATCTTTCAGGAAAAGTTTTAAGAGAGGAAACCTATAATTCACTTTTAAACAAAACAATATCTGTTGCGGATTTACCAAGAGGAATTGTTATTGTAGAATATGTATCAGAAAGTAAACATTTTATCGCCAAGGTAAATTTGAATTAAGACTTTATAATAATGCATAAATTAAAGTACTAAAGGAGGATTAATCCTCCTTTTTTTATTTGTTGATTACTGAAAAATCAATAAAACTAATATGCGGGTTTTTTAGATAACAATCCGTTTATCTTGATTTTTTCGCGTTAAATAATTCATTGTGATGCTTTAAATTAATTTTGTAGTTTTAAGCAATATTAAATTTAATACACGCACTATGAAAAGAATATTACTCTTGAGTTTAACTTTTTTTAGCCTGAATTTCTTTTCTAAGATTATTAAAATAATAGATGATTAGCCATCTTATGATTACTTGCATAATAATAGACGATGAGCGAAAAGCCAGAGAATCATTCAAGAAAATCATTCAGAGATATTTTGATGATAAACTTGAGGTTATGGCTTTATGTGAGTCGGTGAAAGAGGGTGTTGCGGCAATAAATAAATACAACCCTAATATTGTTTTTCTCGACATACAAATGCCAAATGAAAATGGCTTTAAACTATTTGAATATTTTGATAAACTAAATTTTGAGGTAATCTTTACTACCGCTTATAATCAATATGCCCTGGATGCTATAAAATACTCGGCACTTGACTATTTGCTTAAGCCAATAAATTATATTGATTTAAATGATGCCATAAAAAGATATGAAAATCATGAGTTTCTAAAATCGAAACAGGAAAGAATAGATGTTTTAATATCTAATATGAATATGGGAATATCCATTAAAAGTAAAGTTGCCCTTCCTACTTTGTCAGGATATCAAATGGAAAAAATAAATAATATAATTTATTGTGAAGCCGACAGGAATTACACTAAAATCCATCTAATAAATGATAAGTATATTTTGGTTTCTAAAACCTTAGGTTATGTGGAAGATCTTTTGCCAGAGGAGGTTTTCTTCAGAATTCACAAAACCTATCTGTTAAATTTAAACTATGTGGATAAGTATTTGAGGACAGACGGACACAGGGTAATTCTCGACAATGGTATACAACTGGACATTGCCCACAGACGAATAGATGAATTTGTAAAAGCGCTTACCAACAGAAGTTTTAACCAGGATAAATAATTTAATTTGAGGGTTTTACTAAATATACTTTTTATACTGCTTTACTTAATTGCACAGTCACAAAACTATCACAG
>PKTD01000234.1 GCA_002869315.1 Marinilabiliales bacterium
AATAGGCTTGAATACCGACCCCACCATGATAAATACCACCATTGCAAGCGGCAGCCAGTAAAGTGAAATAATTAGCACTCTAAGCCATATGGTATTGCTGAATATTTTTTTTGTGATAGAACTCCATAAATAGAGATCCGCAAAAAAAAGTATCACCATAAATATGTATTGACCAGAATATTTAGGTAAGAATGCGTTGAGTAAAAAATAGCCCGCTACCAATAATATTGGTATAAATATAAGAGAAAGCCTAAGCTTCATATGTTTCTATCGTATTGATAATAAGATGTTTTCAGCGATCTTATGTATTATCCTTAATATAATTTACTAATCCCCTTGCTTCGAAAATTCCAATAATTTTTTCCGGAAGCGGCGCAAAAGTAAATATTTTTTCCGCAATAGAAACTTTTCCTTCTGTTAAAGAAACATAAACTTCATCTCCTGGTTTATAGGCATCTACAGCCTCAGGTAATAAAATAATTGGTAGTCCCTGATTTACTGAAGAACGATAAAAAATACGATTTACCGATTTACAAATTACCGCTTTTACTCCAGCATGTGCCAGACCTACTGCGGGATGCTCACGAGAACTACCGCATCCAAAATTTGATCCTGCTAAAATAACATCACCACTTTCTATTCTATCGGTAAAATTCTGATCGAAACCTTTGAAAAGGTGAGGCATAATACTTTCAGGTTCTGAACTTAATACTGAATAGGTCAGATTTCCCGCAAACATTTGGTCAGTATTTAAGTTATCAACATCAGTATAATTCCATATTCCATTAAGTCTTCTGTTATCATCATCTTCAATGGTGACCGAGCTTGTTTGTTCTTTTTGATAAGGGAATTTATCATTTGATTCAATTCCTCTGGGATCGACAATCTTTCCCGCTAAAGCGGAATAAGCTACAGTTGCAGGAGAAGCCAGATATACAAATGACTCTTTATTTCCCATTCTGCCTTTGAAATTTCTGTTGGCTGTGGATATTACCTTATAACCATCTGCAGGTATCCCCTGCCCTGTTCCAAGACAAGGTCCACAACTTGCGGCCAACACATTAGCTCCGGCATCCATAAAGATTTCAATTAAACCTTCCGCCATTGCTCTTCTGTATATTTTTTGAGAAGCCGGAACTATCACCATTTGAAAGCCTTCTGGTATTTGTTTACCCTTTAATATTTCAGCAACAATTCTCAAATCTTCAAGTCTGCCGTTGGTACAGGTCCCTACCAGGGCTTCATCCAACTCTATACCCTCAACTTCAGAAACTGCTTTCACATTATCCACATGATGTGGGGCAGCTACAAGTGGAAATAATTCCGATAGATTAATTTCTATTTCCTTTCCATAACTAGCACCTTCATCAGCCCATACACCCTCGAAGCCTTCTCCGGTCCATTCTTTTAAAACCTCATCATTTGGAAAAACGGCATTCTTTGCTCCCATTTCAGAAGCCAGGTTTGCCAAAGTCATTCTTTGGTCGATACTGAGGTTTTTTACGCCTTCCCCATGATATTCAATGGACATATAATCAGCTCCGCTGGAACCTATCATACCTATAATCCATAATGAAATATCTTTGGCATAAACACCCTCATTTAGTTGACCATTTAATGTAACTTTAAGTGATTCGGGAACCCTGAACCAGGTTTCACCCTGACTCCATAAACCTGCAGTTTCAGTCCTGTCGATACCAGCGGCAAAAGCATTAAAAGCTCCTGCAGTACATGTATGACTATCGCTCCCTACAATTACCTGTCCGGGTTTTGCATAATCAGCCATTATTTGATGACAAATTCCCTTGCAAGCATCATGGAAGTTTTTTATACCCTGATCCTTAACTATATTGCGGATTGCCTGATACTGATTGGCAATCTTGGCAGTAGGTGGCGGTGCATTATGATCAAGTACAATCAATAACTGCTCAGGGTCGCCTACATTTTGACCTCCCATTTTACGGAAAGTATTAAAAATGCTTGATGTATTATCATGTGATAGAATGATATCAGGTCTTTTAAAAACGATACTTCCTGCTGGGGCATCGAATATTTTTTCGACAAAGGTTTTGCTCATGACAGATTAATTAAGACAATAAAAATTCAAATATTTCATCTACAAAATTATATTATTAATTTATATATATAGACTTTTTATGATTGATTATTAAGAATAATACGAATACAAAACCAAAGGCTATTGTATTGTATTTCTGATATTTAGGCGGGTCCTATATTTGTTCTTAACAAATTTTTATTTAAAAATATATTTTAAACATGATTAAAATGAGTTAGTTTTTGAAGTAATTTTTTTAGAATAATTTTTTTTCAAAAAAAATAAAAAAAGTATTTGAG
>PKTD01000041.1:0-1279 GCA_002869315.1 Marinilabiliales bacterium
TCCATTGCCGGATTATTAAAATCAACGTAAACAATTGTGCTTTTCGGTGCTTTATAATTTGTTTTCAGGAGCAAGTTATTATCAATAACATCAACTACACCAAATTCATAATCAAAACCTTCAGCAATTAATTCGAATTTTAAATCTTTCAGACTATCAATTGTAGCTGCATATAAAGAATTACCGCTAGTCCTCTCTGTTTCATTCCCAAATAAGAAAGTTTTATCTTCATTTAAATAAGCATAATAATTACGTAAAGGTTCTTTATCATTTTGAAATATTAGCATATCCTCTTTCTGAGTATTACCCAGTTTATGATAATATATCTTATGAAACTGGTTCTGACCTGAAAGAACATCATCATCTTTAGGTTTATCGTATGAAGAATAGAAAAAACCATCTTTCCACCATGATATTCCTGAGAATTTAACCCATTGAATATGATCATCAAGCATTTTACCACTTTGCACTTCCATAACATATATTTCATTCCAGTCGGAACCACCACTTGCTGTAGAGTATGCAAGGTATTTACCATCTTTTGAAAAGCCAAGACCAGCCAATGCTACTGTACCATCATCACTTAACTTATTTGGGTCTAAAAGTACCTGTGCCTCTTCATTTAAATCATTGCTAATGTATAGAACGCTTTGATTTTGAATACCATCATTCTTAAAGAAAAAATATTTTTCCCCTTTCTTAAAAGGAACTCCATATTTTGGATAATTCCATATTTCTGTCAAACGATCTTCTAAAGCTTGACGAAAGGGTATTTTATTGAGATAGTTGAAGGTGATTTTATTTTCTTCAGCAACCCATTTTGCAGTTTCTTCAGAGTTATCATCTTCAAGCCAGCGATATGGATCTGCAACTTCATGACCGAAGTAAACATCTACAGTATCAACTTTTTTAGCAACAGGGTAATTAAAATGGTCAACATTTTGAACGCAACTTGTCATAAAAATCGAAATTGTAACGATAAAAATTAGAAGTTTTTTTTTCATATCTATAAGTTTAATTTGGTTTAACATTATTCTGTTTCTTTATTATGCTTAACTACTGCTTTCAATTTCCATCTACCAGTTTTATAATAAAGGAATGAAAACAGAGCGCCTACAACCCAGGCAATTGGTATTCCCCACCATATTCCATAGGATCCTATTTTCAAGGAAAGGAAATATGACACAGGAATTCTTATAACCCAAAGAGCCAGTATTGTTATAAACATTGGAACCAGAGTATCTCCGGCACCTCTTAAAACTCCTGTAAATATAAACAT
>PKTD01000041.1:1289-15680 GCA_002869315.1 Marinilabiliales bacterium
ATTGTTGTGAAAACAACATAAAAACCACTCACAATATAAATATATTGAACACCAATATCAACAACTTCCATATCGTTGGTAAATACTTGAATTAAAGGTCGGGCAAATAATAAAAGCATTACACTTACCACTACTGAAATAGTATTTGTCATAATAAGAGTTGCATTCAAGCCCTTGCCTATCCTATGAAATTTATTTGCTCCTATGTTTTGTCCCACAAAAGTTGATATGGCAGCAGAAAAATTCATGGCGGGCATAGCTGCAAACATATCAATACGCATTGCTATACTGTATGCTGCAATAGTTGGTGTACCAAACTGGTTTACAATTCGGTAAAGAGCAAGAAAACCAACAGACACAAAAGTTTGCTGAAAGCCTGATGGCAAACCTATTTTTAAACTTTTTGAAAATATCTCCCTATCAAATTTCATTTTCAAAGGCGAAATATCTATAAAACTATGATATTTATTCAGATACAAAACAATGGAGAAAAATGCTCCTGCTTGAGCAATTACAGTAGCTGCTGCAACACCTTTTACACCAAAATTAAAAACTACAACAAATAATATATCCAAAACGATATTCATCACTGTAGCTACCATAAGAAAATATAAAGGTGTTTTGGAATCTCCCAGGCCACGAAGAATGGCGCTAGTCCCCTGAAATCCAAAGAAAAATATAAACCCAATGGCATAAATGCTAAAATATTCAACAGCGAGTATCAATACATCATCTGGCAGACTTATAAGTTGGAATATATATTTACTACCAAAAGTTCCTACGACAGTTAGAAAAATGGCTGCAAAAAACATAAATATATACAGGGTTTCAATGGTCCGTTTTACCCTGTCCATTTGACGGGCACCATAATATTGAGAAATAATAACGGTAGCCCCTATTGCAATTCCAACCACAAATGAAATCAAAGCAAATATCAGGGGAAAATTAGCACCCACAGCTGCCAGCGCTTCCTTACCAAGCACCTTGCCTATTATTATGCTATCAACTACATTATATAATTGTTGAAATACATTCCCCATTAACATGGGAACTGCAAACCGGAGAATAAGCTTACCCTCTTTTCCTTCTGTAAGGTCTTTCAAATCACTAAATTATAATACTATTTCCGCTTTTAACTACAATTATTTCTTTGGGTCGGAAGATTTTGTTGATTTTGTAATATTTCGAGGATCTAACTTCTGCGCATCTTTTTTAAGATCATTTACTTCAGAGGCAACATCTTTAATATCTTTTGCCAAATCACTGTCTTCGGTAGCAGTTTTAAACTCCCTGATACCTTTACCCAATCCTTTCGCTAATTCCGGTATTTTCTTACCCCCAAACAGCAATAATACAACTACAACAATTAGTACTATTTCATAACCGCCTAACCATCCTGCATACTGTATCATGATAATAAATTTTAGCGCGAAGATATATATTATTAGCAAATGCAAAAACTATTAAATATTATATTTAATCCGTATCTATGTATTTCAAATTACTTTAGTTCAATATTTTCCTCCTTCAGAAGTTTCATACCCTGATATCTTCTCAATAACTGAGCAATGGTAATAACATCTTTAACACAGTAAGTTACAATCCGTTCAAGATCTTTTTCTATCCAATAAACATGACCCACCATACTGCCGTCAATATCATCTTTTGGAGTAGGAATATCAAATATGGCAGCCAGTAGATCTAAGGATGTATAATGCTTATAATCACCAAATTTCCATAATTCCATAGTATCCAAATGTCGGACTTCCCAGGGCTTTTTCCCCGCTAAATTTAAAATATCCGGAAGTTCTATACTGTTTACCAGCATCCTACGGGCGATATAAGGAAAGTCAAATTCCTTTCCATTATGAGCACATAACAAATGATAGGGTGCGTTAAAATGCTGATTTAGCATGTCGGCAAACTCCATGAGCAATATTTTTTCGTCATCTCCATAAAATGATTTCATCCTAAACTGAGCTCCATTCATAAAGCCGCAACTTATGCACACAATCTTTCCAAACTCAGCATAAATGCCGGCCCTTGAGTATAAAGTATCGGCAGTTTCATCAGGATAATTACGCCTTAGTTGTTCGGCTTTCTTCTCCCACAATTTTTTCATTCTTGGTGATACATCTTCGAAACTTTTATAAGCAGGAACAGTCTCAATATCCAAGAGTAATACGTTATCAATTTTCAGGTCTTTTAACATGTTTTTGAATTTAAAGTTGAAAGATAATTATTTTTGCTGAAAATACAAGAGCATATTGAAGGTTATTACTACTACATCTGATAAATCTAAAACCGTTTACAGCGAACATTTTGGAGAACATTATCACTCAAGTTTTGGAGCCAGAACAGAGTCGGAACATATATTTATTGATGCCGGATTACGATATAAAACCAAAGTAAAAAATAACATTTCGATTTTTGAGATGGGTTTTGGAACTGGCCTAAATGCTTTAATGACATACAAATACGCCTTAGAAAATAAGCTTAGTATTAGTTATTTTGCAGTGGAGGCATTTCCGTTAAGTGAAACGGAAATAAAGGAGTTAGAATATCCTAAGTTACTTGAAATAAATCCAGAGATATTTTTTTTGATGCATAATTCAAAGTCAATAAAAAACAAATTGAGTAATAATTTTTGCCTGGAATTGATAAGGGATAAAATTGAAAATACCACCTTAAAAGAAAATTACTTTGATTTAGTTTTTTATGATGCTTTTTCTCCTGACGCTCAGCCGGAATTATGGACTGAGAAAATATTTGAAAAGGTTTATTTTGCGATGAAAGAAGGTGGTGTTTTAACTACATATTCTTGTAAAGGCTTGGTGAAAAGGAATCTGAAACGATGTGGATTCAGTATTGAAAAACTTCCAGGGCCTCCTGGAAAAAGAGAATTTTTAAGGGCTTTCAAATAATTTTTAACGAATTACAAATTCTTTGTAATCAAAACTATTGCAATATTGTTTTTCTATTTTATCTACCCTTGCCCATTCGGGGCCTTGCTTACACCAGTGTAAAAAAGTTTCCAGTTTATCTTCTTCTGCTTCAGCTTCAATATAAACACTTCCGTCTGGCTTATTTTGCACATAGCCATTTACACCTAATTCCTTAGCCGTTTTCTGTGTATAAAATCTAAATCCTACTCCCTGAACTCTACCGATAACTCTAATAACCACTCCTTTAACTTTCACAATGTTAATCTTTTATCCATTAGACTATTTATCTTCTTAAATAAATTATCAGGCATATACGATCTCCAGTTAAACTCATCGAATTCCCCCTTAAAACTTAAGTAATAATCGATATTTGCCATTTCAAACTCTTCAATAACATGATTTCTGAAATTCAATCCTACTATCCAGCCATCACTGATATTATCGAACCACTCTTCATAGTAGTCTGATGTGTCAGAATGAAAACTCAATACATTTTCTCCGATGAGGATGAAGTGGTTTATATCATATAAGAACAATTCTTCAACAACATTTCTATATAAATACATAACATCATTATATATGGCATCATTCCACTCTCCAATAAACTCTATTACAGCATAGTTTAGTTCATAACTAACATAAATTATTTTCAGATAAAGAGTCTTTGAACCAAATTCATCCCATTGAGGGTGAATATAATAATCATAAATTGTATTGCTTAAATACATTTCGCTATACTCTCTCCCAAAAAATGGAGAAGTTTCATCTTCTGAAGCGACATAAAGTTCCCGCCAGTTATAAAATGGCTCTATTAAATGCATTGAAATTATGAATTAGATAAGTTTAAAAATGTAAAACCCTAAGAATACCAGAGCGATACCCAATATATTTGAGGATAAGAGATAGGCAATAAACATTTTTACTTCTCCATCTCTATAAAGATTAAGCAGATCGAAAGTGAAAGTTGAAAAGGTTGTAAAACTCCCCAGTATTCCTATAAATAAAAATGTTCGCATTGCAGGTGACACATAAATACTATCAAACAATCCCCATAAAATACCAATTACAAAAGCCCCTGTTAAATTAACAGTTAATGAAGCCCATGGAAACACTCCTGTATAATATTTGCCCACACCAAGAAATACTAAATACCTTGCTACCGCACCTATACTTCCACCAAATGCAACAGCCAACAGTTTATAAATCATAATGCAAATTTTAATCCATTTACAGTCTTGAGGTGAGCATAAAACTCATTCATAATTTGCTTACTAACTATGGTAATTTTATATGTAAAACTAACATATGTCCCTTTAGAGGATATCTTTTTATCTGTATATGAATGTTTTATATCAAATTTATTGAAGGCTTCCGCAAGTGATTGTTTGTTTTCATCATCATCAATATGTGCATCCATCATAGCTTTAAAGTTGAAAGTAATTGGATAGTTTACTTGCTCCTTATTGAAGTCCTTCGCTTGTTTTCCAATACCATTCGACTTTATTTTCCCTTTTAATTTCATTTTTTTCTACTATTTCTTATCAATTCACTTAAGTTAAATAATATTTTAAAAGCCAATTATTAAATTAACCCTTCCATACCTAAAATCATATGCTCCTTTAAATTCTGGTGAGAGGTAGAAGTTCTCCAACTCAATACCAATTGATTTATAATAAATTGCTATTCCGGCACTTGCTTCAAGAACGAAATTATTTATCATGGTTTTATCAACTGTATAAGGATTAGTCTTGTTAAAGAGTCCTCCTTGAAGGGTTGCATCATAAGCAACGATATTACCCTTAGCACGGGTAAATATCCAATAACTGAAATCTGAAGTATTGGCATCTGGTTTCAAAAGAGGATTTTCAATGAACCTGCTGAATTTTCCAAAACGCATATTAATACCAGCACCAAATTTATTATAAACAGTTCCAATATTTGCATTAGCAATAGCTGATAATTCAAAATTATTTTCTGCAAAAATTAGCTTATTAACACTTATTTTATAGTTGAGATAAAAATCATTATTTATCTGATTCTCCCAGCCTATTGGCTCTATATCATGGATGCTAGACTGAACTTTTCCTCCAAAAGATGCGGGGCCTATAACTCCCACTGACAATTCGGAAAAAAGTTTAACACCCTTATTTACATTTATTGATTCATGAAATAGCCCAATTACAAGATAAGCTGAAAATGGCCTATCAGTGCTATTAATTACCTTTGTATCAGGGTTTACCGGAGTATAAATATTTTGAACAAGTGATATACCACTATATTCAATTGAGGGATTATTTAAAGATGGTAATATTCTACCAATTGAAATAATGTCTAAGAATGGACTTACAAATTCGAGCCTTACACCATTTGTATAATAATAATCGGTATTATTGAAAATATCATTATCAAAAACTATCCTGAAATATACCGGATCATTATTTTCTTTAAGGCTATAATCACTTTTGGTATTATGTAGTTTGTGACTTGTTTTATTATTGAATTTTAAATTCTTCGAAGCAAGGGATTCAAAAGATGCATAGACTTCTTGCTCAGTATAACTATTTTTTTTAAGCAATTTGTAGTTATAGTCCTTAGAGTTAATTACAATATTATCAAGTGACTGAGTTTCTATAAATTCTATTTTATCTTTTTTGAAATTTTCTTTCAAGGATGAGTTATGCATTGCAGTTCTTATCGTAAACAATAAGAGTATTATCACTAATATATATTTAAAACTGCCCTGCATTAAATTGGAATATTATGCAAAGATAAATGATATTTAAGGAATTGACTTAGAATATTTTTGGATACTTATCCGGATTATATTCATGCATCATATTATAAACTTCATCAAAAACATCTTCTGCATTAGGGTTGGAGAAATAATCACCATCAGAACTATATGCTGCCCTATGTGCTTTTGCTGTTAGAGTTTTAGGGTCCATATCAAGATAATAGAATGCTTTTTGGTCTTCTATAACCTTTTGCATCATATATGCTGTTGCACCTCCAGGCACATCTTCATCAAAGAAAAGAACTTTGTTTGTCTTTTTAAGTGATTGAGAAATAGTATTATTTATGTCAAACGGTATAAGTGACTGTACATCTATAAGTTCAACATCAATATCAAAATCTTTAAGTTGGTTAACAGCATCCTCTGCAATGCGAACACATGAGCCATATGTAACTATGGTAACATCAGTTCCTTCTTTTAATACTTCAGGTATACCAACGGCGGTATTAAACTCATCAATATTTTCCGGCACCGGTTCCCTAAGCCTGTAAGCATTTAATGGTTCAATAATAAGTGCCGGCTGGTCTGACTTCAAATAGGTATTATAAAAGCCTGCCGCCTGTGTCATATTTCTAGGAACTGCCACATGCACACCCCTTATAGAATTAATAACCATACTCAATGGAGAGCCTGAATGCCATATACCTTCGAGCCTGTGACCTCTTGTACTTATAATCATTGGTGCTTTTTGCCCACCTTTGGTACGATAGTAAAGAGTTGCTAAATCATCGCTAATCACCTGTAATCCGTATAGTAAATAATCGAAATACTGGATTTCTGCAATAGGTCGTAAACCTCGCATTGCCATTCCCAAACCCTGACCAATGATAGTAGCCTATCTGATTCCTGTATCGAAAATTCTGGATTTACCATATTTTTCTTGCAGTCCTTCATAGGTTTGATTAACACCACCTATATTACCAACATCTTCACCGAAAGCAACAACAAGTGGGTTTCTTTCGAATATCTTATCAAAGTTATCTCTAAGTATTTCTCTACCGGGAACAGTTTTTGGTTTATCGGAATAAACCGGGGGAATATGATTTACTTTTAAAGCCGAATTTTCAGAATCGCTATACAAACAGGAATTATAACGGTCGGCATTTTCTGCCATTTCCTTACCCAACCATTGAGTGACATTTTTTTTCAGGGAGTTATTGGGGTTAGAACAATTATCACAAATTAGTCTTAATATTTTTTTTCCAGAAGAAACGATATCTTTGGTAATAGGCTCACCAATTCTCTCAAGGTCCTTTTTAATGTTCTCGATGGCACTTGTTTTTGCACAATTACAAGTGGTTACATCAACCATCTTTAGAAATTCTTTCTGACGGACCTGAATAGGCTTTTGGAAATTATTCCAAGCTTTTTTTCTGGCTTGTTTTACTCTGGCCATTGCCTCAGCCTCTATTACTTCAAGTTCTTCATCACTGGCTATTTCATTATCGATTATCCACTTTTTCATATGGTGAATCCCATCCAGTTCCTGCTCTCTTTTCAACTGATCTTCCGATTTATATCTCTCGTGAGAACCGGAAGTAGAATGTCCCTGGGGCTGAGTACAGTCGGTAATATGAAACAATACAGGTATTTGCTTTTCACGACATATTTTCACTCCCTTTTTGTAAGTTTCTATTAATTCAGGGTAGTTATATGCGCTGGCTTTAAAAATATGTAAGCCATTGCTATTTTTGGTTTTTTCAAAACCTTTCAAAATTTCACTAATGCTTTCCTTTACAGTCTGAAATTTGTTCGGAACAGATATGCCCCATTGATCATCCCAAACAGACATAGCCATTGGCACTTGCATTACGCCTGCTGCATTTATAGTTTCAAAGAAATGCCCTTCTGATGTAGAAGCATCTCCTATGGTTCCAAAAGCAACTTCATTGCCTTTTAAGGAAAAGTTTTTGAACTTATGTAATTTTTTGTTTTCACGATAAAATTTGGATGCCAATGCTAATCCTAGTAATCGAGGCATTTGGCTGGCAGTTGGCGAACTGTCGGCAGAGGAGTTTTTTTGTTTTACAAGATTTTTCCATTCCCCGCTTTCATCAAGACTTCTGGTGGAAAAATGATTGTTCATTAGTCGTCCGCCATTGGATGGGTTAGCTTTTAAGTCAGTATCGCCATAAAGCATAGAAAAAACTTCTTCTAACTGCATCATTCCCGATGCAATCATAAATGTTTGGTCGCGGTAATAACCTGATCTCCAATCACCATCTTCAAAAACATGAGCCATAGCAAGTTGCGGCACTTCTTTACCATCTCCGAAAATTCCAAACTTAGCCTTACCGGTAAGCACCTCTCTCCTACCCATTAAACTTGCCTGACGACTTTCGTTGGCTATTCTAAAATCATTAAGAACTTCTTCTTTGCTTAAACCTAATTTTTTTAAAATATCTTTTGCTTTAACTGTCATTGGAACATTTTTTGAGAGTGCAAAGGTAATTAAAATCGTTCTAAATTAGAAGGTGTGTATTTTTCGAAAATTAAATTTATGAACAGGTTTAGGCTTATTTAACATTTATTTATAGCACATATTACCATTGGATATAGACTTGCTCTCTGAGAAAAAATCTAAGACCCACATACAATATAACTGCAAAAATTATTAAAAACTTGGAGTAAGTAATAGACCTTTCTTCTTCATCAAAATACATCGAATCGCTCCTATTTAAACTAATGAATATAAACAATAACATTACGCTAAGGCTTATCCACGCAAATCTCTCCTGAAATAATAATGACTGTGAAAAATAAGCCAAGATTAATCCGTATCCTACAACAAACGGTAAAATTATCTGAGAAATAATAAAAAATGGGAAATTGTTTTCATCCAATTTGTTAAAATAGATATTGCCCGATTCTCCAACTGGCTGTCGCATAATAAATGCAGTTGTAACAAGTCCGAAAAACCCAATTAATGCTACAACCATTTTAGCAGTATCACTAAAATACATCCAATTAAAAACGTGACCTACACCTGTTTTAAAAATATTTCCTATCATCAAATTACCAAAAGTTTGATTGAAGGAAATCAATGTCACCCAAAGGAACAGCAATTTCAGTCTCGACATTTCTTCTCTAAGACCAAAAAAACCTACCAGCGAAATTATACCCAGAATAAAAACCATTATCGGCCCTGCACTAAAAATCAGCTTAACCGAATCGTGAGTCCATTTATAATCTTGTATTTGGTAATATACCTGACTATAATCAAAACTAACATTAAAATCGAACATGGCAGTAGATAAGATTGTCACTCCCATACTGACATAAAATACTAATAGGTAGGCTATTATGAATGCAGCACTTGAATTTATAGTAATAATCCAAAAATTTGCAGTACTTAACTTATTATTTGGTGCAGTCATAGAAAAAAATACCCACTAAAAAGTGGGTATGATAATTTTAGTTTGCCGTTTGGACTTTAAATTCCTCAGAATACTCTTTATTTTCTAATTTGTTTTTAATTTCTGTAAAGGCTTTCACTGTATAATCTACATCTTCAAGAGTGTGCACTGCCGTAGGTATTAGCCTCAGCATAATCATTCCTTTAGGAATAACAGGATAAACAACAATAGAACAAAAAATATTATAATTTTCACGCAGGTCGTATGTTACCTGAGTTGCTTCACTAACACCACCATCCAGAAATACTGGAGTAACTGGAGATTCTGCATTTCCCAGATCGAAGCCATTCTCACGTAATCCGGATTGCAAAGCTTTAACAATCTTCCACAAATTCTCTCTATGCTCAGGCTCATTAATTAGCATTTCCAGTCGTTTTAATGCTCCAATAACCATTGGCATTGGTAATGATTTAGCATAAATTTGGGAGCGCATATTGTATCTCAGATACTTAATTACTTTATTACTTGCGGCAACAAAACCACCAATTCCTGCCATTGATTTAGCAAAAGTTCCAAAGTAAATATCTACTTCATCCTGAATTCCAAAATGTTCATCTGTTCCAGCACCGGTTGGTCCCATTGTACCAAAACCATGTGCATCATCAATAAATAATCTGAAATTATACTTTTTCTTAAGTGCAACTATTTCGTCAAGTTTACCAAGGTCCCCAGCCATTCCATAAACACCTTCAGTAATCAAAAGAATACCACCACCAGTTTTTTCGACAATTTTAGTAGCTCGCTGTAATTCTTTTTCCAGATTCTCCATATTGTTGTGAGGATACACAAAGCGTTTTCCAAAATGAAGACGCATACCGTCAATGATACAAGCATGGGCTTCTGAATCATAAACAATAACATCCTTTCTGTCGACCATAGCATTAATAATAGATACCATTCCCTGATATCCATAATTAAGCAGGTAAGCAGATTCCCTATTTACAAAGGCGGCTAACTTATTTTCTAATTCTTCATGATATTTTGTATGTCCCGACATCATTCTTGCACCCATTGGGTAAGCCATTCCCCAATCTTCTGCCCCCTGTGCATCAGCCTTCCTAACTTCCGGATGATTCGCCAGACCCAGATAATTATTTAAACTCCAAACAAGACGTTCTTTTCCCATGAATTTCATTCGGTTAGATATCTGACCTTCTAATTTGGGGAAGAAGTAATAACCTTCAGCCTTGTCGGCATATTGACCTAAAGGGCCTAATGTTGTTTCACACTTATCAAAAATATCCATTTTAACATTTTTATAATTAAAGCGCAAAAATATGATTATTATCCTATACATCAAACCTTTGTTAATAAAACACATGTCAAATGTGAATAATATTCAAGCGTCTGTTTATCAGTTCTTTAAATCAGAAACGATCTAATTATAATCATTTTAAATAACAATATAATCATCAAATGGAAAAACGGTCTCACGAATTTCAATAAGGTTGGTAATAAATATTTAAATTGTTTAAAAACTTCGCTGTGTTAAGTAATTCACAAACTATAATTTCCTTTATATTTGCGAACTCTTTTAAAAGAAATAGATATGACAAAAAACTTTTTATCTGATAGGGTTCTGAATATGTCTGTATCGGCGACATTGAAAATGACTGAGATGAGCCGCGAGATGAAAGAAAAAGGTATTGATATTATTCCTTTGAGCATTGGAGAACCTGATTTCAACACTCCAGAAAATGTTAAAAAAGCTGCGAAAGCTGCAATCGATAATAATTTAACTCATTACCCTCCTGTTCCTGGTATACCAGCATTACGTGATGCAATTTGTAAAAAGTTAAAAAGAGATAATGATCTGAACTACCAAGCGAATCAAATAGTTGTATCAACAGGTGCTAAGCATTCTTTGGCGAATATTTTTATGAGTGTTTTAAATGAGAGTGATGAGGTAATAGTTCCATCTCCATTTTGGGTTTCATATCCTGAAATGATAAAGTTAGCTGGAGGTAATATGAATATCGTAAAAACCACTATCGATAATGGTTTTAAAATGACAGCACAGCAACTTGAAAATGCAATAAATAATAAAACCAAAGCATTTTTATTTAATTCTCCCAGCAATCCAAGTGGTGCTGTTTACACTTATCAGGAAATTGAAAGCCTTGCCAGGGTATTAGAAAATCACCCTGAGATTTTAATTATTACAGATGAAATTTATGAGTTAATAAACTTTGAAGGTAAACACTTTAGTTTAGCTTCTTTTGATAAGTTGAAAGACAGAACTGTAATTATTAATGGGGTTTCAAAAGGATTTGCGATGACAGGATGGAGAATAGGATATATGGCTGCCCCTACTGAAATTGCTAAAGCCTGTACAAAATTACAAGGACAGTTTACCTCCGGCGCTTCTACCATTTCTCAGGCAGCTGCAACAGAAGCATTAAATACCGATCCAAAAAAATCTGAAGAACTAAATACAATGCTCACCCAATTTAAAACAAGAAGAGATTTGTTAATTGATTTGCTAAAAGAAATTCCAGGATTTAAAACAAATATTCCTGGTGGTGCATTTTACTTATTTCCTGACGTAAGTGCTTACTATGGCAAATCATTCGGCACAAAAACCATTAACAACAGCAGTGATATGTGTATATATTTATTGGAAGAAGCACATGTTGCCCTTGTTGCAGGGGAGTCATTTGGTAGCCCCGAATGTATCAGAATTTCGTACGCTACATCTATAGAAAATATTAAAGAAGCAGTTATAAGAATAAAAACTGCATTGGAAAAATTAAACTAAAATTTTGCTTGACTACGGTATTAAACTAATTGGATTATTAAAAAAACTTGGACTTGTATTACTGCTATTTACTCTTAGTAGCTTGTTCTTTTTCATATTCAACTACTCACTTTTTAACGGCATTTCTTTCCTTGAAATCGCCAGGATATGTGTTATTGGTATTCGATTTGATATATCAGTTATAATATATTTTAACATATTAATTATACTTGCCCATACCATTCCTATTGGAAAATTATTCTATAATAAATACTTTCAGAAAACCATTAGTTTCATATATATTAGTGTGAATACCATACTCATAGGAATAAATTTAGGCGACTCTGTTTTTTATCATTTCACCCAAAAGAGATCTACTATCGATGTTATAAAATTTATTTTTATTAGTGATGATGCATTGAAATTAATTCCAAAATTTGCTATCGATTACTGGTATGTTCCACTTTTTGCAATTCTAATAGGAATAATTTTCTATTTACCATATTATTTCTTTAGGAGGAAGATTCATCAAAAACCTATTCTAAATATTAAACTATTTGCGGTTCAGTTCTTATTGATGTTGAGTATACTTGGGCTGAGCCTGCTAGGTGCACGTGGAGGATTACAACTAAGGCCCTTGTCAATTATGCACGCCACTAAATATACCACTGCAAAACTAGTTCCCCTGATATTAAACACTCCCTTTACACTTATGACCACTTATGGTCATACAAATGCTAGGGATTTAAAGTATTTTGATGAAGAAACAGCGAGCAAATTCTATAATATTAATAAGACTCCCGAAGTTAATAATGTTTTTAAAAACAAAAATGTAGTAATAATATTATTAGAAAGTTTTTCAAAAGAGTATGTAGGAAGTTTAAGCAATTATAAAGGCTATACTCCTTTTTTAGACTCACTTATCGGTAAGTCATTAGTATTTACAAATGCCTTTTCAAGTGGTTATCGTTCTATGGATGCAATCCCTTCGGTGGTAACCTCTATACCTTGTCTAATTGATGACCCTATTATAACCTCAGTATATGCAAACAATAAATACACATCACTGGCCGAGATATTAAAGAAAAAATCCTATTCTACTGCTTTCTTCCATGGTGGAACCAATGGGACATTAGGACTTGATGGTTTTGTAAGTTTTCTTGGTTTCGAAAAATACTATGGAAGGAGTGAATATAATGACGATAAAGATTTTGATAATTATTGGGGGATTTATGATGAGCCTTTTCTTCAATTTATGATTGATGAAATAGAAAATCTGCAGCAACCTTTTTTTGCAATGGGATTTACCCTGAGTTCTCATTACCCTTATTCTCTTCCCGAAAAGTATAAAAACAAGTTTAAGGAAGGTCCGTTGAGAATCCACAGAGTAGTTAGGTATACTGATTATGCTTTGGCAAATTTCTTTAAAATAGCATCTAAAAAGGAGTGGTTCAAAAATACTGTATTTATTATTTCTGCTGACCATCCTGCTCAGTCAGTAATACCAACTGATAGCGAAAATATTGAGGAGAAAGGTAATCTTCCGGAAAAGGATATTTTAAAATATTACAAAAACACAAGTGGAAGATATTCAATACCCATATTATTTTATGTTCCAGCAGACTCAACTATGTTAGGAAAGTATGAAAACACCTTCATGCAATCTGATATTATGCCCAGCCTTTTAGATTATTTAGATTACGATAATAAATATATTGCATTTGGAAATAGCGCATTTGACTCAACAACAGTAAATGCTGCTTTTCATTACGTTAACGGACTCTATCAAATTACGAAAGGCGATTATTGTCTTCTTTATGACGGAAGTAACTCAACCGCCTTATATGAAAAAAACGATCTGAATCATACAAATAATCTCATTAAAGAAAATCCTGAAGTTGTTATTGAGTTAGAAAATATTTTAAAGGCATATATACAAGAGTATAGCCAGCGGATGCGCAATAACAATTTAAAAGCAGAAGCTTCGTTTTAAATTATTGATAAAGTGGCATATAACTCATAGCCGTATGAATAAGGTTTTATTACATTTGCAAATCGAATTATTGAAAAAATAAAAATGCTTACTACAGAATCAGTATCACACTTATTTAGGGAGTTTAACCAAAAAAAAGTTATCATAATTGGTGACGTTATGGTGGACTCATATATTTGGGGCAGTGTTAACCGGATTTCCCCAGAAGCACCGGTGCCTGTGGTTGAAGTTTGTAAAAGAGAAGACCGTTTGGGAGGTGCAGCCAACGTGGGATTAAATATTAAATCATTAGGTGCTGAAGCATTCTTATGCTCTGTTATTGGCAATGATATAAAGGGCAAAGATTATCTTGATCTGATGGCAAAACAGAGTTTACCCACTAATGGTATAGTGGAAAGTTCCTCGAGACTAACAACTACAAAATTCAGAGTAATTGTTAATAATACCCAAATGCTTAGAGTGGATGAGGAAATTAAGTCGGAACTGAATGAGGACGACCGAAAAAA
>PKTD01000058.1 GCA_002869315.1 Marinilabiliales bacterium
GGTTATTTACGAGATGTCTTGCAAGCATTTGAGTTGACTCCTTACCTTCCACTTCACCTGCGTGAATATTTGCTTGAATATAGACAATAACTCTTTTATCATTTATAGCGTCCTTATAGCTGTTAATCATTGGGTTTGCAACAATAAGTGTAATTATATCTCTACCTTCAGTACTTTCCGCAATCTTTTCTATACGCAATATGTCAGAACTATCATCAAGTTTTTTTACAAAATCCCTCATTTCTTCATAGGTTGAGGTTTTTGTATAATTACTTGATTCAGCAGTAGTTTGAATATTTATCTGAGCGATGCTACTTAAGGAAATGCAAATTGCGAAAAATAGTGTAAATGTATATTTCATCGTTTGAAATTAATGCTTTTAAAATGTATATAGGAAGAGATTTTAAAGTTTTTGAAATTCTGATTTTATACTAAAAGCTGTTTCTGTAAACTCTTCATTGGAGAATTTCAATTTTGGTTGTTTGAAATCCATGTCATAAATAGAATTTATTGGTATTATATGCACATGGGCATGGGGAACTTCCAATCCAATTACAGTTATTCCAATTCTTTTGCATGGAATAACTTTTTCAACTGCAATACCTACTTTTTTGGCAAATGCAAAAAGGCCTTTATATTCCTCATCTTCAATGTCAAAAATATAATCTGTTTCTTTTTTTGGAATAACTAATGTATGTCCTTTTGCCAGTGGGTTGATATCTAAGAATGCATAATAATCATCTGATTCTGCTATTTTATAGGATGGAATATCTCCATTTATAATTTTTGTAAAAATTGATGCCATAACTTTTTTTCACAAAGTTATTATTCTTCTTCATTATTACAATAGTAGATATAAAAAAAGCCGGCTTACATTGTAAGGCCGGCTTTTAAGGTAAATATTTTAATATTATCTTGTGATCTCAACTATTTCAAATTGTATTTTACCTGCTGGAACAGTAATTTCAACTTGTTCCCCAACTGCTTTCCCCAATAATCCTTTCGCGATAGGTGAGTCAACGGAGAGTTTACCTTCCCTAATATTTGCTTCCTTCTCTGGAACCAGAGTATATTTCATCTGTTGATTATTTTTGAGATTTTTTATGGTAACAGTAGAGAGTATATATACTTTACTACTATCCATTTTCGACTCATCGATAATCCTTGCTTTACTAATAATATCCTTTAGTTTAGATATTTTTAGTTCGAGCATCCCCTGTGCTTCTTTTGCAGCATCGTATTCAGCATTTTCCGACAAATCACCTTTATCACGAGCTTCCGCAATCTGTTTCGAAATTGAAGGTCGTTCAACTCTTTCCAGGTGATCTAACTCATCTTTGAGTTTTTTTAATCCTTCTTCTGTAAAGTATTTCGAATTCATTTTATCAATTAATTTTAGTCCATATAATAATTTAAGAGACCCTTAAAAAATACTTAAAGGTCTCTTAATGAAGCGGCAAAGATAATAAGATTATCTTTCCTTATATAAATTTTTTAGAAATTTAAGACAATTCCTATACTATGGTTTCCATTGAAACTAACACTTTCTCTATAAGAATAATCGATAGCAAAACTGGTGCCTTTCTCCTTATTTAAAGGAACTTGCACAGTTGCACCTAAACTAAGTCCACTGTTAAGGTTAGTATTTTCAGTTGTTTCAATACTATCCCATATTCCTTGTTCGTAAGTATATCCGCCACGTAGCATCACATAATTTTTCAAATTTGCTTCTAATCCGAGGGCAAATTGATCTTTAGAGAAAGAATTTGAAATAAATGTTCCGGCAAGTGTCATGCTATAATCATTTCCAAATAGGAAATCGTAAGCAGCTCCAATTGTTAACATGGTTGGAATTTCATAAGCTTGTGATCTTTGGTTAAAAGTATAACCCTGATCGATTCCCTTCATAGAAATAATTTCTTTGAAAGAAAGTCCATCACCAGAAAATCGCATTTGTGGTCCAACATTTTTTAATGCTACACCAAAAGCCATTTGATCATTTTCTCCAGTAACATACTGTATACCGGCATCGATTGCCATTCCAAATGCATTAACGTCTGAAATTGATTCGGAAATGAACTTAACCACAATTCCTCCATAGATTGAATTGGAAAATGCCTTTGCATATGATAATGCAAAGTTCATCAAACCTGGTTTATATGTTCCCAGTCCACCATCGGGATTGTCGCCGGTAGTTATTTGAATTTCACCAAAGTTCATTGACATAACCTGAAGACCAATTACTCCTGATTCTCCAAATCTTTGAGTTGAACCAAAGGCAAAGATATTACTGCCTGTACCTTTTAGCCACTGAGTTTGAGA
>PKTD01000265.1 GCA_002869315.1 Marinilabiliales bacterium
CCATTAAAGTGATTCCGTGCCAGGTCATTTACAGAAAACTCACACTTTGACCTGAAACTAAGCCTTATTTTATTATCCTTTTCAGTAACTAAGATGGCCAAATTAACTTTCTCCATACTTAGTGCGTAATTTACAATACCCTCTGTATCACCAACTTGATATTTGAATCTCTGTAAATCTTCTTTGCTTAGATAAATAAGTGCAGTCCGTAAATTTTTCCAAACTAACATCCTTTCATTTATAGAATAGCCTAATAACCTAAGTCTGTTTTCCGAAAAAGTATTATAAATTAGCCCATGTAAATGCTTTGCATCAATACCGGTTTTAATTAGTTCGGCCACAATTTCGTAGGTTTTTGCATTATTACAAGAATGGCTAAATGAACCAGTATCAGTAATAATACAGGCGTATAAGCACTGAGCTATGGTTTGATCAATCATCTTTCGATCACCCATACTGATAATAAAGTCATAAATTAATTCACCTGTGGAAGACGTATTTACATCAGAAATAATGTAATCGAAACTATCCCTTTCAGGTTCAATATGATGATCGATAAGTATCTTTTTAGCTTTCGTTACTTTTAATACATCGGTTACCGATCCAACTCTTGACATAGCATTGTAATCCAGACAAAAAATTAAGTCAGCATCATTGAGTTTTTTCTTTGCTAGTTTAGAATTTTTCTCAAAAATAATTAAATCCGTTGAAGATGGGAGCCACTTCAGAAAATCAGGAAATTTATTTGGAATAACGGCATCAACATTAGCACCTTTTGCCTTTAAATAATGATATACAGCAAGTGAGGAGCCTATAGCATCACCATCAGGATTAGTATGAGTTGTGATAACTATTTTGCTACCGTTAGAAATGAATTCTTGAATTTCATCAAGTTGCAGTTTATTCAACATTCTTTTTATTTGATTTAGAGTGGCAAAGATAAAAATATCGTGTATTTTTGCGAAAATTTTAATTAAACTTAACTATGTCAGGAAATATCACATTTACTATGATAAAGCCTAAAGCTATTGCCGATGGGCATATGGGTAATATCATCAAGAAAATTATTGAAGGTGGCTTTAATATTAAAGCTCTTAAATTCACTCGTTTAACGAAGAATGACGCAAAAAAATTCTATGCAGTACATAAAGAAAGACCATTTTACAATGATTTGGTAGAATTTATGTCATCAGGACCAATTATTGCTGCAGTTCTGGAGAAGGACAATGCTGTGGAAGCATATAGAGAGTATATTGGTTCAACAAATCCAGCAGAAGCTGCTGAGGGCACTATCCGTAAATTATATGCCACCTCTATTGAAGCTAATGCTGTTCATGGATCAGATAGTGATGAAAATGCACAAATCGAAGCAAACTTCTTCTTTTCACAAAGAGAAATGTTTTAATAAGACTAATAATTAATAGGAAATGCCTTCTTTTTATTAAGGGAGGCATTTTTTATTTGCCTGGATTATACTCTTCAAAACTATTATCCTCAAAGAAAAGAACGATTTTTTTAATTCTTTTTGCTGATTGTGGGAGAACCTCATCCTGAATATCATCCCCAATTGTTTTATTCTCGCCTAATATTTCTTCTTTAAATTCTGCGTACTTGGTAAATAAATCTTTATCCCTAGATTCATTTTTTTGAGCAGGAAAAGTTTTTTTATCATTATCAATTTCTGAGATACTGTTTTCAACATCCGTTTTTTTCGTACTCAAAATAGGTCCTTTGCCAAATAACAACCAATCTAAATTCAAATCCGGATAGTAATTTTTAAGTCGTAGTATAAAATCTAAACTCGGTTTATTACGTCCGGATAAAATATGAGAAACAGAAGATCGTTGAACTCCAATGGCATTTGCAAAAGCCGAAGCCGACATGTTTTGAGTTTCAATGAAACGTTTTATTCTGTCTAACATCTGTAAATATTTTATTACAAAATTAAACAAATTTGTATTCATATGTAAACGTATTGTAGAAAATATAGCATGTTACAAATGTAAAACTCCATTAATTTAAAGTTATTTTTATATATTACATATTAAAATACTGTAATACTACATTATATGATATTTTATAATAACATTTGAATAGTTCTCAATTCTATAGATTAATCTAAAGTATAATTTATATAAATGACATTATAATACTGGCTATATGCTTATTAGCATGCTATAAGTATAAGATTTGGCTTTATTTACAAATGTATTCACTTTTGTAAACACATTGTTTTGAGGCAATAACATGAAAACCTTTACTCATTCGACTGAATATCAGTATATTAATAATACAGACGTTACATTTGTATCATTTTTGAC
>PKTD01000215.1 GCA_002869315.1 Marinilabiliales bacterium
ATTATATATGTAATGAATTGAGTCTTGATTTTCATAAACTCCTATCCCGCAACCTGTAACTTGCAACCTATAACACTTAACCAACCAGCAACAAGCAACCAGCAACCAGCAACAAGCAACCAATCACCTCCCTAACCAGGAGGCAGGCCATCAACTAATCCCCGGTATCGCCTCTATAAGCTGACGTGTATATTCTTGTTTCGGAGAATTATAAACTTCATCGGCGCTGCCAATTTCCACTATTTTGCCATCTTTCATTACCATTATCCTGTCTGACATATATTTTACCACATTCAGGTCGTGAGAAATGAAAATATAGGTAAAGCCAAATTCCCTTTTCAGGTCGTTGAGGAGGTTGAGTACCTTAGCCTGTACAGAAACATCTAAAGCCGATACGGCTTCGTCGCAGATTAAAAATCGCGGATTCAATGCCAGGGCTCTTGCTATCACCACCCTTTGACGTTGACCGCCTGAAAATTCATGGGGATATTTGAAATAGGAGTCTTTATGGAGACCAACTTTTTCAAGCAATTCCATTACCTTTTGCTTTCGTCTTTGGGCAGACGTCTCTATACCAAATACTTTTAATGGCTCTCCTATGGCCTTGCCAATACTAATACGAGGGTTTAAGGAAGAATATGGATCCTGAAAAACAATATTCATATTCTTTCGATACTTCTTCAGCTTATTGGATTTTAAACCAAGCACATCTTCTTCATCGAAAAATATTTTACCGCTTTCCACATCTATTAATCGTAATATGCTTCTGCTAAGTGTTGTTTTACCGCAACCCGATTCTCCTACCAAACCTAATGTTTCTCCTTTAAAAACCTCAAAACTAACATCATCAACAGCATTTACAAATGATGTTGCTTTACCTCTGAAATTCTTATCACTTACAAACCTTTTGTTTAGCCCTTCTATCTTTAAAATTTTTTCAGTAAAATCTGCTTTTGTTTCTACTTGTTCAAAAGCATCTTTAATATTTGTAGAACCACTAATAAACTCATCTATGGTTTTTAATCTTGCGGGCTTTTCATTTACAGGAGGGCGACAAGCCAAAAGACCTTTGGTATAATTATGTTTTGGATTATTGAACACCTGCTTTATACTTCCTCTTTCCACAATTTCACCCTTATACATAACCATCACATGGCTCACTATTTCAGAAACCAGTCCCAGGTCGTGGCTAATAAAGAGCAAACTCATTCCGTATTCATCCTTGAGTTGTTTTAGGAGTAAAATCAAATCTTTTTGCACCCTGACATCAAGGGCTGTTGTGGGCTCATCGGCAATAAGTAAATCAGGTTTATTGGCAATGGCCATTGCTATCATTACCCTTTGCTTTTGTCCGCCCGACAACTGATGGGGATATGAGGAGTAAATCTTTTCGGGACGCGGCAGTTTTACCTTTTTGAATAATTCTACTATCTGTTCTTTAATCTCTTTTTTTGTGAGGCCCGACTTGCCAAAGACTTCTGCCATTTGTTTTCCGCATTTCATCACAGGGTTCAATGATGTCATTGGCTCCTGAAATATCATGGAGATTTTTTTTGCTCTGATATTTCTTATTTGGGCATTATTCATTTTCAAAATATCCTCCCCCTCAAACTCTATAATACCACTTTTTATTATTGCCTGTGGCGCCAGAAGTCTCATTATTGCCATGGCAGTAACAGACTTGCCGGAGCCCGACTCTCCAACAATTCCCAGGGTGTCACCTTTGGCAATTTCAAAGGAAACCGACTTAACAGCATCAATAATATTATTATTGCTTTTAAAACTTATATTGAGATTTTGAATATTCAGCAAAGCCTGATATTTTTAATGAGCTCAAAGGTAATAATCAATTTGAAATTTCTTAAAATTACTCTAAAAGCCTTTTAACTGTTTGTTAACAAAAGTGTTAATTAAATTATAAAATCCGATTTTTACTTTACAAAGCTGATTTTAGAATATACATTTGCATCCTAATTAAACTTATTTATTACTGCAATAAAAAAATAAATCCGTAAAAGCGGAACATCAGTACAAAAACTGATGATTAAAATTTTCATAGTGTGTTTGTTTCAACAGCAGCTGAGAGTCAAATTTCAGTTGCTGTTACTTTTTAGAGACTTATGATTAGATATTGATCATTCATCCTCCTCCAAAGCGCAGCGAAGGAGAAACCTTCAACCTCAACCAAACATTTCTGAACATTTCTAAACATATTCTAAACATTTCTAAACATTTCATAACATCCTCTAAACCCTATTATTCAACCACATAAAAAATCCTATGGCTATTAATATGCATCCGTCATTCGACGGAAGGGGA
>PKTD01000273.1 GCA_002869315.1 Marinilabiliales bacterium
AAATAAAAACAAAAAAAAAAAGAACAAAAATGTAAATACAAAAAGCTTTATCCTCACTTCAAAATATTATTAGAACAATTTGAATCTCAATCCAACTTCAAGCCCGTAAGCCGCAGTTTTAGGAGAATCTATAAAACTCAAAGCACTTGTGTATTCATTGTTTCCAGTAGCAAATGCTGCTTCTGAAGAATCATGAACAGAAGAAAATGAGGTCTCGTAAAATCCCATAAAGGTTATGCCAAATTTAGGTGAAATGTCAGCACTGTAACCAAGTTGAACAAAGCCGCTAAATGCAGACTTATGATCAATTGTTCCTTCAGCACCGCTAAGATCATAAGTATCAAAGCCATATTCAGGAATATCATATAGTGTAGCATTATACTTAGGATAATATCCTGTAGTAGTTACACTACCACCAGAAAATGAAGATGATGATGAACCGGGGATTCCATACTTTACACCTAATCTGGTCATAAAGCCACCAAATTTCATTACAACTCCAATTGGAATTTCCAGATAGTTTAGTTTTACATCGTTCTCTAAATTGGTACCGCTGGCCATCAAATCATATTCATCATTATCCTGATCAACGGTTCTATATGGTTGCTGATCATAAGCAGAAAGTGTATATGAAGACGCATAAGTCATAGATGTAATTCCTGTTGTTATACCAAATTTCTCAGTTATCATATAATCCAGGTTTATTCCAAAACCTATCCCAAATTTAGATTTAGTTTCTAAAGTACCTGTAGAACCTGATATAAGATCACCCTTTATTGATGTCATCCCTGCCGCAACATGAACATCCAAATATAATCCAGTTGACCCTTCCGTAATTTTTATGCTATTAATTTTAGCTGTATTAGAAGTGGATGTATATTCAATTTCATAATTTAATTTCTTCAATGAGGTAAAATCACTCCCATCCTTTTTAAATGCTGTTAAACTTTGTAATGCACTAACCGTGTATAAATATTTACTATCGGAAATTTTGGAAGGATTTTTAATCTTGATTTTTGTGAGTACAACACTAATGTCACTTTCTTCATCAAGGTTTGATTTTACAAGTGCTATATACTTATATAGTGGAATTTCACTCTTTTCATCACCATCAAGACCGAGGCTACTAACCATTACATTCTGTGATGTAAATAATGATTTAAATTCTTGCTCATTACTACCTGAAAAAGAGCCATTTTTACTCAGATTAGAATTCTTCTCATAGTTTTGCAGTAGGATAGTAACTGTTTGATATCCCGGTTGTGCTATTGCTCCACCGGCAAATATCATTGTTACTAATAACCCTATAATATATTTTTTCATCAGTTTTATATTTCTTTTCATATCTGTGAATCTTTTTAGTTAATAAGTAATTTCTTTGTATCGAATACCATATTATCACCACTCAATTTCAGAATATATAATCCTGAAGACAAGTTTACTGGTGGCGCAATTTTTAAATTAAAGCCTGGAGAGAAAGATTTTTCCCAAACCTTCATTCCACTTAAAGTGTAGATTTCGATATTATAATCTTGAACCTCATTAAGCAATAATTCAGGATTTAGATCAATATTAAATCCCGATGATGCAGGGTTAGGATAAACACTAATAAATTCACTTTTTTCCAGTTCAGTTCCTTTATTTATTCCAACAGTATAATTCTCTGAAAAACTCTGACAACCTGTAGTATTCTTCGTTAAAACATAATAAGTTCCACTTAAATCGAAGGCGGAGCCTGGATAATAAAATTGTTTGTTAGCACCATCAATCATAGTATTATTTCTAAACCATTGGTATTCAAGTTCCGGGTGTGGACAAATCAATATTCTTTCAGGGCTACCCTTACCCACAACACTTGCTGGCGGATTATCTTCAACGGTAATTCTAATAGTTTCACTTACCTGCTGTGTTCCTGAAACAACATTTAGATAAACATTTGTTGATTGTGTTAAACTAGTTATTGACAACACATTACCATTAACAGTTTGGTTATCAATATCCCAGGTCCAGGTATATTGAAATCCTCCTGAACCACCACTGGCCGTTGCAGTTAAAGTAGTACTTCCAAGCTCACAAATTGTTGTGGAAGGGTCTGCAACAACATCTACACTTAAAGGTCCTCCTGATGAACCTACTGTAATATAGTCAGTTTTCAGTTCAACATCTTCATTAGTACCTGACTTTGCTGTAAGGCTAACATTAAAAGTTCCTTCATTATTATATGTAACTGTAGGATTCTGCTGACTAGAGATAGATGGAGAACCGCGCTCAAATGCCCATGTATATGAATCTGCTCCCGATGACAGGTTCGTAAAAGT
>PKTD01000249.1 GCA_002869315.1 Marinilabiliales bacterium
GGGTTTATTTGGATTTGGTTCTAGTGTGGCACTAGGCGCTAACTGTACCTTTAGAAAAGTTGCTCTGGAATCTATTGGAGGACATGGAATAGGTCTAGCCGAAGATTTGATAACTTCAATACGTCTTCATGCAAAAGGCTGGAAATCTGTATTTAATCCGGTTGTGGTCAGCAGAGGCCTTGTTCCGGAAGATTTCGGTTCTTTCTGTAAACAACAGTTAAAATGGTCACGGGGAGTTTTTGAAGTCCTTTTCGCTGAGATTCCTAAACTTGCCAAAAACCTGAGTGTTTGGCAGAAAATATCTTATCTGGCCATTAGTACTTACTACCTTGTAGGCTTAACAACTTTTATTTACATAATAATACCTTTTCTATATTTCTGGACTTGTATTTTACCTGCCAATATGGATTTTAGTGAGTTTCTTATAAACGGTTCGCCAATAGTATTAATAGCAACATTAATTTATTTATTTGTACAAAGGTGGCTATCCCATCCGGAAACTGAAAGGGGCATACATTGGCGAGGAATGATTCTAAAAACTGCTACCTGGCCTGTATTTTTACTGGGTAATTTATTGTCTGTTGTGAATGCGGAAATCCCTTACATACCCACTGCCAAGCAGTCAGTTAAGGGCTTAAGCCCCTATACAAGACCTCTTATTGCACAGCTTATAATATTTATATTAACGTTTTTCTATATAGTTTACTCCCGACTTAATACAGTATCAGAAGGAATTCTAATACTAACATCAGATAAAGTTTGGGGAATGTTCTCATTTGCTCTACTTACCATTATTCTTGTTATAGGTGGAATCTATGCTGCTTATCAATCAAGACGACTGGAAGTTGAAGAGCCATGGGCTAAAATAAATTTAGATGATATAATAAGCTGATATAATTTTAATAGAGAATAATTTGCTTAAAAACACAATGAAATGAAAAAAACAATATATCGATTTAGTTTCATACTGGGAGTACTAATAATATCTATAATTATAGTTTTAGGATTTGTATTCATTGGTGATAAATCGAAAGGTCCGATTAGTGAGGTTCTTAATAAGCTTGAATCAAAAGTAATTGATATCGAAAGTGATTATTTATTAAGTCAACGAGAACCTGTACGATCAAAAGAATTAGAGTGGTTTTTACCTTATAAAAACAATAAGGATCTACTGCTAAGACCTGATACAATTTTGTGGGGTATATATGACAACCATTATCAAAAGTCATTTGAAAATATTATAAGTCTTGAAGATAAACTATCCTTTGCCTCTCCCCTAATACAAATATATATTGCCTGGGGGGATAAACCTCATGAACAATTTCCCCTAAAATATGTTAAAGCCATAAATAATTTGGGTTCAATACCTTTCATAACATGGGAACCCTGGCTGAATGATTTCGAAAGAAGCAAATACGGCTTGAAGGAAAAGTCTGATCCAAACGTAAAGGGTTTAATTGACATTAATAATGGTGATTATGACTTTTACATTAACAGGTGGGCTTTAGCATTAAAAGAATACGGAAATACTGTATTCATAAGATTAGGTCATGAGATGAATGACCCTTACAGATACCCCTGGGGGCCTCAAAATAATAAACCTGAGGATTTTATCAATGCATGGCGTCATGTAGTGCAAAGATTCAGGAGCATGGAAGTAGATAACGTTATTTGGGTTTGGTCGCCACATCCGGCATACAAAATGTATATGGAATATTTTCCGGGAAACGAATATGTCGACTGGGTAGGTGTTGGTGCCCTGAACTATGGTACCGTTGCACTATGGTCTAAATGGTGGACTTTTGATGAAATATTTGGTAATTATTATGATGAACTTAGTGCATTTAATAAACCAATTATAATTACTGAATTTGGCAGCTTGGCTGTGGGTGGAAATAGAAATGACTGGTACTATGAGGCTCTAAATAAATTGCCGCAGAACTATCATATGGTAAAATCGGTTATTTTCTATAATAATGATGGCGACAATACCACTTTAAGTAAAACCCTCGATTGGAGTTTGAATAGTGATAGTTTGAGTCGCGCCTCAGTTTTAAAGGCAATATATGATTGGTAAGAAAGTGATTCTGATCACAATATTTGTTAATATTATCTTAATTTAAAAACTATTATTATCGTTTCTTCAAGGTTTTTGGTATAAAAACGGTAGCCAAAATATCATATTTTGATCTTATATTGTTATAATTTATCAACAGTTTTACTGATAAAAACCAAATATAAATTTTTTATAATTAACTATGGATGTGTTGTTTATATCATCCTAAGCATATCTTATTAACTACTACAGGCTCTAAA
>PKTD01000185.1 GCA_002869315.1 Marinilabiliales bacterium
AAGGATTTACTATAACGTGCAGCAATACCCCAAATTCCATTGAAAAGAATATCCCCTGAGATCATCAAAGATTGACCTGGACCCAATTTATCCTTCAGGTCAAGATGACTCAAAGTAACTCGAAGTGCAGCCTCATTGGGGCCATCAATATCCCTTTCCACTCCTACTTCTGCCAGATAAAGAAATTCTGCATCACCCAGGCTTTCAAAGTCAGGATAATTTCTATTGGCTTTACCATCAATAACTGCCGCAGAAACATAAAATGGCACTTTCCAAAATACCGCGTTAATACCAAGTCCAATATCATTATTTCCAACCCATTGTGCTCCACCAGCTGCAGCTAATGGTCGTGCCATGAAAAATCTCCGGTCATCATCAAGGTATCGTGCCGGGCCAAAGTAAGATGGAGCATAAAGCTGACCTGCTCGAATCACCCAACCACTAAATTGTCCTGTCAGCCATTCCTGTGTCCAGTGTAATAATCCCAGAGTAGTAAATGCTTGATCTGGGTCCGTATCAAGATCATTGGGAGTTTCAATTAGTTGTTGGTTGTTGGCAAATTCACGGGTTGTTAGTTTGCCAAAGGTTTGGTCATGAGCAAAACCAACTACCAGACGACCAGCACTTCTTGCCTTTCGAACCGGTTCCCAGGTGAATAAAATGAGTGATTCACTTATTTGGTGTGTTGGCCCACCCTGTGAACCAGCCTGGATATTTGCTGAAACATATCCGCCGAATGAAATACCATTGTCGATCCATAATTTATTTTTCCATAAAAAATAATTATCTGAAAAAAGAGGACTGCCAAACAAGGTGTTATCATAAGGTCTGGGATCAAATGGTCCCCGGTCAGATATCCACTTACCTTTTTGTGGCGAAGATACAATTGAGTCTTGAGCATACCCTTCATTAATTATGGTAATACCAAAAATAGCAGATACAATAAAAATTAAGTGGCATGTGTTGCTTTTGCAGGTTTTATCCATATAAAGAAAACTAATATTCATAATATTCAATCACCTCTTACCAATAATATTCCAACCATCTGGAACTAAAAAGATTTTAATTATGTTTCGGATTAAAGTCCAACAGGTATAGTATATGATACATTAATACGATAAGAGTTCTTTACGGCTGATCCTTTCCAATCTTTATAAATGGCGCTTGTTCTATATTCACCATAAACGTTTAGAGAAGACTTCTCCCACACCCAAACCTTACCGAACCTTAGCCCTACAGGCAGATAAAATCCTTTAGTCTTCCAGTCGTATAATGCAACAATATCAGCAGTTTGAACATATAAACCAGTTTTGCCAAATCTGTATGCCAAAAAAGGAGCAATACCCAGTGGATTAACATCAGATTGTTCAGGTGATAATGCATTTGGATCAACAGCCCTGAAGGATTGAGTAAATAATAATCCATAAAACCATTGACCTGTATTGTTTACGATAGCCGCAGCAAATCCGTAACCCCATTCATCCTTTGAAACATTAGGATTACCCGGAAAAGTTACCAATGGGCCAATACCGGCTCTACCCGAACCCCAATCTAAAAACTTAGGTATGATAAGAGCAAATAACTCTGTATTTCCTAGCCCAGATTTTCCGGTCACTTTATTTTCATAATGACGAAAGGTTAAACGAGGAAGTATTGTAAAGCCTTTAAGTGGTATTGGAGCAACCACTCTTAGTTGTACATAATTATCAAGACCTGGGGCCCGTGGAGCTCCATCAACTAAATCGCTATAGTAATCAGGCATAGATTGGTATGCCAATTGAAAACTCCATTGGGTAGCAGTTGCATCCATGGCTTGTGATTCGCGTGATTGTTGGGATTCGCGTGATTGCTGGGATTCTTCTTCCTGCGAATATAAGGAGACTGACAAAAGAATCAACACTATTAATAATAATCTATTTATCATGACTTTAATTTTTCATTTATTGTATTGTTTATCAATTGGGATTCCGAATATTTTTATATTATCTCAAAATCTCCCGGTTTCCATGTTTGATCAAAAAATGTCTGAGTAGGGCTGTATAACCTAAGCAGAGTAAACCAACCCTTACCGGGAACTGTTTTTAGCCAGTTATTTTCCGGTGCACCTTTAGGTAATTCTGGCCCAAAATATAAATCTACAGAGCCATCTTCATTGTAAGTTAAATCGTCAAGTGAACCAATCGACGGAAACTGTTGCCCATTCTTGAGTCCAGATGCGTTATAGCCGTCGTAAAGAGTCACTGACCAGAAGTTCGCAGCAGGGACATTGGGAGGAAGGTGGAGTTTATAGGAAGAGCCGCCGGATAGGTGG
>PKTD01000016.1 GCA_002869315.1 Marinilabiliales bacterium
AATGGAAATCAAATAAAACGTTATTGTTAATCGCACAATAGATGAAACTTTGTTAGAATTAAATGAAAAAGGATTTTTAAACGGGCATACTCCTTTTTCAGCTTTGCTGGCTTTTGTGAATGTATTGCTTTCATGTGTAAATGGCGTAGGAAATATTGCTTTGTCAAATGAAAACAGTGCCAATGAGAGCACAGTGCCAGGAACAAAAATAAACCATCAATATTCCAAATCTTTTGAATTTGAGAATGATTTCAATTATTATATTCATAATTATGTTCATCCGGAGTTAAAATATTTTAGTTTTCTACGACCTTTGAATGAAATGCAGATAGCATTTTTGTTTTCCAAATATCACTGGCATTTTGAGAGTTTTAGAAGTTGTAATGTCGGAAGTAAAAATGACGAATGGTGTGGTAGTTGTCCTAAGTGCCTATTTACATATCTGATATTATCACCATTTATTAAAAAGAAAACTCTAGATAATATTTTCAAAAAAGATTTATTGAATGATCAGGATTTAACTGGAATATTACTTGAACTTAGTGGAGTGTCAGAAGTTAAACCCTTCGAATGTGTAGGGACTATTAAAGAGGTTCAGTCGGCCGTAAATAATTTAAAATCAAACGAATCGTATACTTTGGGAAAAAGTATTTTATTAAATTTGAATGACAATCAAATAGATAAAAACATTGGCATAAAAGAACTGCTCTCAGAGTTTAATAATCATAATAATCTCCCCGAAAGTTTTTTAAGAATAATAAAAAAAGCAATCGATGATTGAATTCCTGAAATCAACATTAGGAGGTAAAAAAGTTCTCATATTAGGTTTCGGAAGAGAGGGGAAATCGAGTTTGAACTTTTTAGTAAATAATATCAATGATATTGAAATTGGTATTGCTGATTCTGACCCTGAGTTAATAAATGATCCATTAATCTCCGGATTCGATAATTCGCAGCTTTTTTTTGGTGATGATTATTTGAGGAGCATTAATGAGTATGAGTTTGTATTTAAATCCCCAGGGGTAAAATTAAGTTCAGGAATGTTGGATTCTGGAATTGAAATTAGTTCCCAAACCTCTTTATTCCTTGACTTTTATCATAAACAGACCATCGGAGTGAGCGGTACTAAAGGTAAGAGTACAACTTGCAGCCTTATATATTTTTTACTCAGTAAAAATCATAAAAAAACTGTATTGCTCGGGAATATTGGCAAGCCGGCATTCGACTTTATTGATAAAATTGATCAGGAAACTATTATAGTTTATGAACTTTCAGCACATCAACTTGAAAATATTAAAACTTCCCCTGATATTGCTGTATTATTAAATATATTTCCTGAGCATTTGGATTATTTTACAAGTTTTGAATCATATAGAAATGCTAAGTTGAACTTATTGAAATATCAAAATGAAAACAGTTATTCAATTGTTTCAGAGGATATTGAGATTGAAAATGGAATTGAAAAAAATATTCAATACTTTGGATATAAGGAGAATAATTATGCATTTTTAAAGGATTATACTATTATTATTGGCAAAGAAGACCCAAAAGTATATAATTGTATTAATTTGCAAATAAAGGGAAGGCATAATATGCTGAATGTTATGGCTGCTATTTTGGCACTTGAATTCAAAGGTCTTAGTGCGGAAGATTCATTTAAATATTTAAATGAATTTGAACCTCTGCATCATAGACTTGAGTTTGTGGGAAATTTTTCGGGGGTTAATTTTTATAATGATAGTATATCAACAATTCCCGAATCAACTATTGAAGCCATTAAAACTATTGGAAAAGTGGATATCCTTTTACTGGGTGGTTTCGACAGGGGTTTAGAGTATGGATATCTTGCAAAGTTCCTTATAAATCAGCAAATTAAGACATTTGTTTTTTTTGGCAAAGCGGGTAAAAGGATTTTTGGTATGTTATCTGGCTTGGGAGTGGATAAAAACAAACTCTTTATGGCTTCAGATATGGAAGGTGCATTTCGAATTATTTCAGAAAATGCCTTCGAAAATAGTATATGTTTATTGTCTCCTGCGGCCTCAAGTTATGATCAATATAAAAACTTTGAGCATAGGGGAGATGCTTTCAAAAAACTGGCTTCAGGATTTAGCCGTGGATAGCAAAAAAAAGAGCGAATACCATTCGCTCTTTTAATAAAAATATTTTGTTAAAATAACTATTCCTCTTTATCAGCCTTCTTTGTGGCAGTCTTTTTAGCCTTAGGTTTAGTTTCTTTTTCTTTATCCTTTTCTGATTTTTTAGTAGCTGTTTTGGTTGTTTTTTTTGCAGTAGTTTTTTTCTTGGCAGTTTCTTTAGGGTCTTTTTTTTCCGTTACTTCTTCTTTTTTTACTTCTGCCTTTTTCTTAGGTGCAGCCGCTTTTGTTTCTTTTGGCTTAGCAGTTTCCTTTTTTGTAGCAGTGGTTTTTACTTCTTCTTTATCTGCAACTTTAGTTTTTGCAGTTTTTTTGGCAGGCGGAGCTACATATTTGCGGTCTTTTTTTCTTTTACGTGTATTACCATAAGAACCCATGCTTATTTTTCCTCTTTTTGTCTTTTTATCTCCTTTACCCATAATTTGAATTTTAAAAGTTTAATATTTCCTCAAAAATATTAAAAAAACCTTAGACTTAACAGATTATCAACATGATTATTTTGATTGTTGTTATAAATTTTTCAGAAACTCTTCTATTATGAGGTCTGAACGCTTAATTGTCCTTTTTGCCCACTCCAGTTTAATATCAAGGATTTCATTTGGACTTAACTGCCAGCTAATATTGCTATTATGTAGTCTTTCAACCAAAGTGAAAAGTGATAAAGCCACTGAAACAGAAATATTATAACTTTCAGTAAATCCGTATTGAGGAAGTCTCATATAATCGTCAGCAACATTTAATGCTTCCTGGCTTAAACCAGTTAATTCGGTACCAAAAATTAATGCTGTTTTATCTTCCAGGGGTAAATCAAAAGGTGAATTACTGTTCTGGTGGGGAGTTGTTGCAATAATCTTATACCCTTGGCTTTTTAGGTTATTGATAGCGGTTAATGTATTGTTCTCTTCTTCATTATACTTAATAATATTTAGCCATTTAGTAGAACCCATTGCCACCTGGGGGTTTTCAACATACTTATTGTTTTTTTCGATTATATGAACATCCTGAACTCCCGTTAAGTCGCAGGAACGCATAACTGCGCTGGCATTATGAGGTTGAAATATATTTTCTAAGACTACCGTTAAATGTCTTGTTCTGTACCTTAATACATTTTCAAAAAGAGTTTTTCTTTCTTCAGTTAAAAAAGTAAATAAGAATTCACAAAGTTTTTCTTTTGTATTTTTATTCACGGTCTTGCTTTATTGCTGATTAATTAATCATATAATGGGTTGTTTTTTGCATTATTAAAGTCATCCTGAAGTCTTCTTGTGGGTGATTTAGCATCATCCATTAACATAATTTCTATCAATTTTGCTTTTCGGTAAGTTGGGGGAGCTTCAAAAAAATCTGGATTTATTTTAGTTTGCAAAACTGATGTGACAACAGTTGTTAAGGTTCCATAAGGTCCATATTGTTTAGTTGATTTAACTGCTAATCCATTCTTTATTAGATTTAGATATTTTTCAGAACCTTCTACGGAGTTAGAAGTATTTGCAGGCTTTAACTGTTCTGTAAAAGAAATCATACTTTCCAGGTTAATGTCCTGATATGGTTTTAAACTATCTGTTATCCAAATGCTTTCAGTTAAACTGTCAGAAATAAATATATTATACTTTTTTGAATAAAAACCATTAATACTATCGTAATTACCCGAGAATTTGATTTCAATTTTATTTGGAATTGATAGAGAATCAACTTCTGGATTATTCTCGCTTCTAAGTTTTTCAATAAGTTCTTTGGCAATTTCCTTTTGCTCTGGTTCTGCTGTGGCCACAATGTTTTGAAGTTTTTGCTCAAAAACCTCCATTGTTCCTTTTTTGAAATCGTCGATAGTTCCTTGCCAATAAAGTTTATGATTTGAAAACACTATTGTTATTATTGAAGATTTGAGATCTATAATAGCAATTGAAGATTGTGTTTCAAAACGAATAACATTATTTTGAATAAATGTAGTTTGATACGATTTATTGCCATAATTATCTTCACTAACTTCAGAGATTACCCATCCAGCCTGCATGTATAAAGATGTAATGCACAATAAACAAACTAAAATTACTTTAATATTTGATCTCATAAATTGCTGAATATCATTAATTAATACCTTATAATGTAAAAATTAATCTTTTTTCAATCATGCAAAATTAAAAAATATCAAACAGTCTTTTTTATTTGATAATAAAAATATACTTTTGCATGCTCAAAATTGCAGAATAATGGCTAAGAAGAATCAAGAAGTCTCAGGAGACCAGAGACTAGAAACAATTGAAGAATCCTTAAGTAAAACAGAAGGTTTTATTGTTGAAAATCAGAATGTTATAAGCATTGTGGTTGGTGTAGTTGTGGTAGTAATACTAGCATACTTCGGATTTCAAAGATATTATATGGACCCTCAAAACCTTGAGGCTCAGGAACAAATGTTTAATGCCCAGCGCTTTTTTGAAGCAGATTCTTTAGAAAAGGCTTTGCAGGGTGACGGTAACAGCATGGGTTTTGTGCAAATTGCTGAAGACTACAGTTTAACTAAGGCTGGTAATTTGGCAAATTATTATGCTGGTTTATGTTACCTTAAAAAGGGTAATTTCGACCTGGCGATTGATTATCTGGATAACTTTAAAAGTAGTGACCATATAGTAGGTTCTATGGCTTCTGGAGCATTAGGTGATGCTTATCTTGAGAATGGAGATGTGTCTTCTGCCATTTCTTATTATCTGGAAGCTGCTCACCGTGATAAAAATGAGTTTACAACTCCTTTATTCTTGCTTAAGGCGGGAAATACATATGAACTTGATAAGAATTATTCAGATGCTATAAAAGTATATGAAGAAATCAAGAACGAATTTCCTTTATCAAATGAGGCTCGTGATATCGATAAATATATTGCACGTGCAAAAGGACTAAACAAATAGATTATATAAAGATATTTTAAACCCGTTTCCAACCAGGAGGCGGGTTTTTTTGTTTGTTGAAATTTGTATATTGCATAAAATAATCTGAAAACATGATAGACAAAGACTTAAGAATTGTATTTATGGGAACTCCGGAGTTTGCTGTTGCTAGTTTGAGCAAACTTGTAGACAATGGGTATAATATAGTAGGTGTTATAACATCTGCTGATAAACCTGCCGGAAGAGGTAAAAAAATAAAGTACTCAGCGGTTAAAGAGTACGCTCTTAATCATGACTTGAGATTATTGCAACCCACTAACCTAAAAGATCCCGGTTTTGTAGATGAATTGAGATCATTAAATGCTCATTTGCAAATTGTAGTAGCATTTAGAATGTTACCTGAAGTTGTTTGGAGTATGCCTCCAAAAGGGACCTTTAACCTTCATGCTTCACTTTTACCTCAATATAGAGGTGCTGCGCCAATCAATCATGCTATTATAAATGGAGAGACAATTACTGGACTCACCACCTTCTTTTTGGATAAGGAAATAGATACAGGAAGAATTATTAAGCAGCGTGAAATTAAAATTAGCGAAACCGAGAATGCTGGAACTTTACACGATAGGATGATGGTAATAGGAGGAGACCTTGTGGTAGAGACGGTAAATGAAATTATTATTGATAAAGTTAATCCTGTTCCTCAGGAACTAAAGATAGAAAAGCATAACAAGCTCAAATCTGCACCAAAAATATTTAAGGAAGACTGCAGAATAGATTGGAATAGTTCGGTAGAACAAGTATATAATTTTATAAGAGGACTTAGCCCTTATCCTGCGGCTTATACAGAACTGAGAAATAAAATAGGCGATACACTTATACTCAAAATATATAAGGCAAAAAGAGAGTTTGCTGAACACAATAACATAATAGGTAGTTTAGTAAAAGATAATAATTTTTTAAAAATTGCCGGTAAAGATGGATATATAATTATTGAAGAACTTCAACAATCAGGAAAGAAAAGAATGCCAGTTTCTGACTTTTTGAGAGGTTTTAAATGGCAGGATTCCTATAAAATTATTTGATATTTTATTTCTGAAAGCCTCTATTGATAGCCTTTTTGGTGAAAAATCGCATAAAAATGGACTATGTTATTAACAAAATAGCCCACTTATTAACAAAATAGGGGCATTTAGGCCTATACACCTTGTATTTTAGCATTAAAGGACTATATTTGTTGGAGTTAACACTTATTACTAATTAAAAATTTTATACAATGAACAAAGCTGAATTAATAGACGCTATGGCTGCCGGTGCTAACTTGAGCAAAGCAGACGCAAAAAAAGCATTAGACGCTTTTGTTGATGCAACTTCAGGAGCACTTAAAGGTGGTGATAGAGTAGCATTAGTAGGATTTGGATCTTTCTCAGTTTCAACAAGGGCTGCCCGCACAGGTCGCAATCCACAAACTGGTAAAGAAATTAACATCCCAGCTAAGAAAGTTGTTAAGTTCAAAGCAGGCGCAGATTTATCAAAATCAGTAAAATAATTGCTTTTTACCAACAAATAAAAAAACCCTGGTGTTATGCACCAGGGTTTTTTTATTTATCATTTCTCATAAGTAAAAACCTATAAGGAAGATGTGCATCCTCTTCTGCATAATCAATTCCAATCCTTTTAGTGACCATAATATTGTAACTGTCTAATGAGTAGTCGTTATCTTCTATCCAGATAATGTCTTTATTTAATTTTATATTATCGTAAACAGTAGTAATACCTAATACCTTACTAAGTTTACCCGGTCCATTACTTAAATTATTTGGATTTTTATTCTTGCTTCTTAAAAGCATGCTGTTAATTCCTTTTTGAGGTATAATGCTCCTTATTAGGACAGCATGTGGAATATTTTCTTTAGCTGTAACAATATTTACCAGATGATGTATACCATAACATAAATATACGTAGGTTCTGCCCCCTCTCTGATACATGGTTTCTGTTCGTTTAGTTCGTCGTGAACCATAAGCATGTGAAGCCTTATCTGTAATACCAGCATAGGCTTCTGTTTCCGAAATTATACCTGAACAAATCTCGCCATTAATATTTGTAAATAATTCTTTTCCCAATAAGTTTTTGGCAATTGACACCACATCGTCATGGATAAAAAATGACTCTGGTAAAATCATTCTTTTGTTGTTTTATAATCGGTAGGCTAATCCAAAAGATACTGAAGCAACTGTAATTTTACTTTTTGAATTGGTGTCGTATGGTGTTCCTTCAGGATTATCTAATGAGGTCCATCCCCAACCACTGACATTTTTAAAATTCAAATTCGAATACAGATAATCAACATTAACACTAAACATATACTTTCTCAATTGATAAAGAATACTTGTTCCTCCACCTATACCAAAACCAAAGGCTTTGGATGAATTTCTATAATATTCTGTAGGTTCCCCAGTATCATTGTTAGTGCCTTTAATTGTAAATTGAGGAGAATACGCGCCTGTAAACCCAATATCCCCTTTTATTTCCCACACTAACTTTTCAGTTATAGGAAACCTAAGAAATGGCGAAATATAAATGCCTCCGCTATTCCATGCATTTGAGTTTTGAATGCTAAAGGAATAATTTGGAATTGCAACTTCTGCTTCATTTCTTAATGATTGTAGGTCGATATTATTCACATTCATAATAAAATGTGCCTGTAAGCCAAAGTTATGTGTAATCTTATAGGAATATATTAGTTTTAAATTCAGTCCTGTTTTTGCAAAGCCAGAGGCTGTATCCGATAAATCGGCTTTAGCAAAATCATCCAAAGGAAATGCAGGTCCTGCAGATATGCTTACATATTGCCTTCCGGTTTGAGCTATTAAACCAATTGAACTAAAGATAAACAAAACAAGTATTAGTCTTTTCATAATTACACTTTTATATGGACAAAACTAGCAAAAATCGTATTGCACGGGATTTAAAATAGGATTATTAATTCCAGGTCATTACATAAAACTTATATCAAGTTGATCATGCCAATTCAATTTTTCATCTTTGGATCTGATAATCTTTTTATTGTCTATTAACCACTGAATGGCTGCAATAACCTGATCTTCATTGAATTTTGTACATCTGGAAACAAGTTCATACAAATGAAGATTTTTTTGATATAACTCATCTTTTATAAATTTACTAATAGTTTCAAATTCAATGTCGTTTACTTTTATCTGAGATTTTCTTCTACAAACATCACAAATGCCGCATCTCTGCGATTTTGACTCTCCAAAATAGCCGAGCAGTTGCTGGCTTCTGCATTGCATTGAATTTGATAAAAAATCCAGTAAAGATTGTAGCCTTTTTTCGGCGGACTTTTTTATGTTTATATAATTTTCTTGAGTAAATTCGATATTCTTTAAACCCAATCTGTTGCTGGTTAAAACTATTTGGGGTGATCTTCTTATGGGTATATATTTTATTACTTTTAAGTTGTTTAGATAAGTCAGTTTGCTTACAACCTGTTCTCGTGTCATTTCTGAGCGTTGACCAATTAGGTTTTCATTTATATTAACAAACTCTGTAAAAACACCTGAATAAGACCTCAGCATTTCCTTTATAATTCTTTCAGAGCCCTGATTTTCCACTTGAAAACGGTATAGTTCTTCTTTATTAAGAACAAACATAATTTTCGAATATTGACCTGAGGATTCTATGTAGTATATGAAGCCTTCACGTTCTAGAATTTTGATTGCTGAATATGTTTCAAAAACTTTTAAATTGTAATTGGAACAAAACTCAGAAATATTGAAATCGAAAGAGATATCTTTACCACTTCCTTCAGGAATTTGGAAAAAATTACCAAGGGCATTATATACTTTTTTAATAAATGCGATATCAGGATATGAACTTTTAAGTTGTTTTATGGAGTTATGAATATCTTCAATATTGTATAATAGTAATGCACCAGAAGTTTTCCCATCTCTGCCGGCACGTCCAGCCTCCTGGAAATAGGATTCTATGCTGTCAGGCAAATCATAATGAACCACAAGTCTTACATCCGGTTTATCTATTCCCATGCCAAAGGCATTTGTTGCTACAATATTTTTTACCTTGTTTAGCGTCCATTCTTCCTGACGGATAACTCTTTCTCTGGAGTTTAATCCAGCATTGTAATAGTTGGAAGAAATACCATTTTTTGATATTATTTCAGATAATTCCCTACACCTTCTTCGATTTCTAACGTAAACTATACTGCTACCTTGTGCTTTTTTTAAAACATCCAGGAGTTTTGCTGTTTTATCCGTCTCTTTGTAAATGCTATAGGAAATGTTTTTTCTGAGAAAACTGGACTTTAACATATTTGGTGTTTTAAAGTTCAGTTTGTTCATAATATCATTAACCACATCTGGAGTTGCTGTAGCAGTTAATGCCAGAACCGGTACTTTTGGTAGGAGTGTTCTTATTTCAGAAATTTTTAAATAAGTTGGACGAAAATCGTAACCCCATTGAGAAATGCAATGAGCCTCGTCGACACATAAAATACTCACATTCAGACTTCCTAATAACTGTTTGAACGCATCTGTTTCAAGCCTCTCGGGGGAAACGTAAAGAAATTTAAACTTTTCTCTTATGCAATTATTATAAACTGATTCTATTTCGTCTTTGGTCATGCCCGAGTATATAGCCCCAGCCTTTATATCTTGTTTTCTCAGATTTTGAACCTGATCTTTCATAAGTGCAATAAGTGGGCTTACTACAAGACATAGTCCATCCAAAACCAATGCCGGGACTTGGAAAGTAATTGATTTTCCACCCCCTGTTGGTAACAAAGCCAGAGTATCTTTACCTTCTAATATTGAAGCAATAATATCTTCCTGCATTGGTCTGAAGGAAGAGTATCCCCAGTATTTAATCAGAATTTTTAAGGCTTCTTGCGTCAAGTCAGTTTTATTTAAATGTGCTTTTTAACCAAGGTAAACAATTCCTGAATATTAATTGGCTTACCGATAAACTCATCAGCACCTGCCTCAAAACTTTGTTCTGCAGCTCTATTTGAAAAGAAGGCAGTTTGCATTATAATAGGAAGTTGCGGATACATTTTTTTTATTTCTCTAGTTGTTGTATACCCGTCCATGTCAGGCATCATAATATCCATTAGTATAAGAGAAATATCACTATTGTTTTCACAAATATTTATTGCCTTTTTACCTGTATCAGCAACCAAAATATTTGCTCCTGTGGTTTTAAAAAGTGACTTGTAAAAGAATATATTCTGATCCACATCATCAACCACAAGAATCTTTTTTTCAGACAAGTTAGGTATGTCGAAACGACCTGTAATTCTGTTCTTTGACTTAGTATTTTCTTTATTTTCAAAAGGAATAGTAAAATAAAAAGTTGTACCTACTCCAGATTTGGTATCCAGCCAGATTTCCCCATTTAAAAGTTTAATAATTGACTTACTTATTGACAAACCAAGTCCACTACCTTCCTTGTTTCTGTATTGGGTGGATTTATCCTGGCTAAACCGGTCAAATATTTTTTTGCTTACGTCAGATTCCATACCAGTTCCGCTGTCCTTCACATAAAATTGAAGTTCGTTATCACCCCCAAAACTATAACCAAAACTTATAAAACCGGTATCTGTAAACTTCATAGAGTTTACAATTAAATTACTTAGCACTTGTCTGAGTCTGAATTGGTCAGTATAAATATATAGTTCCTTTTCAGGTGATGCCTTAGACAAATGAAGATCAATGTTAAAAAGTTCCCTAATCTGTTTTTCCTGCTGGAAATTAAATAGTATCTCGTCCATAAATGCATTCAACTCAAAATCTGTTTTGCTAATCTTTAGTTGTCCGGATTCAATTTTAGAAGTGTCAATTATATCTTCAATCAGTTGCATTAGAGACCTGCCTGAGGAGCCAATCATTTTTCTATACAATAAGTCTTCCTCTTTGGTATTGTCTGATTCAAGCAGTAATTCTGAAAACCCAATGATTGAGTTTAAGGGTGTCCTTAACTCATGCGACATATTAGCCATAAAAGCAGTTTTCAAATCATTTTGCTTCTCCAACTCTTCTATTCTCAGCCTCATTTTATTTTGAGTATTATAAATGGAAAATAATACTGCTTGGAATATATGATTATTATCTTCAAACTGAAAAATACGAGTACTTGTCTGTATGGTTTTATCCTTACTGTTTATATAGGTTAATAGTAGTTCTTTGTAATTTTCGTGCTCAGTATTTTCTGACTCAACAGATAAGAAGTCTGTTAAATTAAGGTATTCATTTTCAGCTGTTTTAAATATATTAGTGAATGTTTTTTCTTTCAATATATTTTCATCAACATCTAAATATTTTGGGAGTGTTGGTGTGTAATATACTATCTTACCTTTATACAATAACAATATAGGTTTAGATAGTTTTACAATGAAATTCTTTACTACATTAGATATGTTTGGTGTTGTAGTCATTAGATAAGTTTTAATTTTACAGAAAGAACTTCTAGAATTTTTTATTGTATAATTATCACAAAAATAGTACTTTTTTTATCAAATGACTAATATTTGGAGTTCTCAGGCAACCACATGAATAATGTTGTGTCAGAATAAAAAGAAGAGTCTTTATGAGTCCAATCAACCGGATAATAGATGGGTGTAAGGCTGGAAAGCAAAAGGAGTTTAGGAAGTTGTATAATTTGTATGCATCACCTATGCTTAGTGTTTGCTATCGATATAGTAGAAATATGGCTGATGCTGAGGATATACTTCAGGAAGGGTTTATAAAGGTCTTTAGAAAAATTAAAGAATTTAAGGGAAGTGGATCATTTGAAGGTTGGTTGAGAAGAATTATGGTAAATACTGCGATTAATCATTATAAGGCAAATTTGAAACATTCATTTCATCATGAATATAATGATGAAATGCATGATAAAGCAGGTGAGATGAATTTAAGTGAGAAAGTTTTTATTGAAAAAGAAGTAAGTCAGGAACAAATATTAAGTCTAGTTCAAGATTTACCTGATGGTTATAGAATGGTTTTTAATATGTATGTATTAGATGGATTGAATCATAAGGAAATAGCTCAGGATTTGGGGATTTCAGAGAATACATCAAAAACACAACTTTTTAAGGCCCGTCGAACACTAAAACAAATTATTGGTGATAAATACGGTGAGAGAATACAAAACATAATATAAGATTATGAAAGAGTATAAAAATATTGATCATGTTTTTCAAGAAAGCGCATCAGGCTTTAAGCCTGAACCTTCTGAGAAAGTTTGGTCCGGAATAATAAATGAGTTTGAGCCGGAAGTGGCTGGTAACAAGTTTATTAGTTATCGGAGAATTGCGGCCTTGGTATTACTTCTTGTGTTATCAGGAACAGCAGTATGGTATTTTAAACTGAAAACAGATAGTAATTCAATAGATATATTAAACCCAAATGAAGAAATAATTAATAATGAAAAAATTATAATAAATAAGGATGAGAATTTAAATGATGATATAGTGCAAGATAAACTAACAATTACAAATGATGTAATTGCTAAAAATGAAAATTTAACTGATAATTCCCAAATAGAAATTATTAAAGAATCAAATAATGAACTTCCAAATGTGGAATCAAATAAAAATATAATTGTAAGTGATATTAAAGAAGATGAGTCTGATGACAATATAAGATTAAGTAAAATTGACTTCATTAAACCAAGCAGTATTTATAGTCTGGTAAAGTTGGATTATGAATTATTGGAGCAAAAAATAGATGTTCAGGAATATATGAACAGAAGAAGGAAATTACATACTTATTCTGCTCTATCTGCAAAAGCTGCTATTATGTATTATCCTAATACTACTGATCAGTTTACCTATGCTGTGGATGCTGAGTTTGGTGTAGTGATGAAGAATTTCTATATACAAAGTGGTATTGGTTATCAGAAAGTTAAGGAGCGTGGTTTATATAATTTTCACTATAAAACTAACGATAGTATTGGTTTTTATAATAAGGTTGTTTCATTTTAAATTAACCCATTAAATCCTGATGAAATAACTTACAAAACAACAAAAACAACTGTTTACGATAGTTTGGAACATATAAATACTCAGTCACCTTTATTTTACTATAGTTATATTAACCTTCCTATTAAATTTGGTTATAAATTAAAACAATTCAAACATTTTAGTATTGCTATGGAAACAGGTATAATTTTCTCCAAATTAGTTGAAAGTAAAATTCCTGAGGCCAGTTTTTATATGCCTGAGTCAACACTTATAAAAATTGATGATAATACTCCTGTTAGGAGGGATTTTAATTATCAGGTTGTTGTGGGACTTAAATTTAATTATAAACTATTTAAGTCAGTTAGTATTTCGGCTGAGCCAGAGTTTACTAAGTATTTAAACTCAATTTATAAGTCATCTCCTGACATTTCTTCAACAAAGCCTTACTCTATGGGATTAAGGTTTGGTATATATTATGATTTTTAAAATGAAAGTATAAAGATATCAGATGAAAAATTATTATATAAATTTAGTTCTTATTGTCATTTTAATTACATCCTTTAGTTACATAAGGGCTGAGTCATTAATTAGTTTTAGTGGATATGTTCGAACAGTTAATGATACGCTTCCAATAGTTGAAAAAGAGATTTTTATTAATTTAAATGAAGAAATTCAGATTGTTACCAACACTGATCAAAATGGATATTATTTTTATTTGTTTGATTTGGATTCAATTAATGCTATAAGTGCAGTTGTGGGAGTATTAGACTGTACAGGAAGTTTGTTTGTTGAAGAATTTAATCCTCTGGAATCATCAAATATTGCAGATTTCTATATCTGTAATGGTGAAATTAATTGCCAGGCTTTTTTCGATTATTTTACAGATGCGGAGAATTATAAACAGATTTACTTTATCAATCTGTCATTGGGAAACTATAACTCACTATTATGGGATTTTGGTGACGGCACCTTCTCAAATGAAGATACTCCCACAAAAGTATTCAATGAGGATGGAATTTATCCGGTGAGTCTTTATATTTATGATACTGTTGGTGAATGTGAATCTAGTTTTACACAAACGATTTTTGTATTTGAAAATGATACAACTAATTGCATTGCAGAATTCTCTTAT
>PKTD01000099.1 GCA_002869315.1 Marinilabiliales bacterium
AACTCTTGAACAAAAACAGATTATAAAATCGGTCACAGCTCATTCGAGTCATCCACTAAGTGTTGCCATAAATAACTCAATCGATATTAATGATCTTATTGAAATTGACGACTTTATGGAAATCCCATCTATGGGAATTTCGGCTACTATAAATGGTAAAAAGGTCAATATTGGTTCTAAAAAATTTGTAACAGGAAAAGATGAACAGGAAACAAAAGCCACAAACGTTTTTGTTTTTATAGATGAAAAAATAATAGGTCACTACACCCTGGAAAATAGATATAGAGAAGGTTTAGAAGAGGTTATTAAAGCCTTTTCAAAAAATAAAAAGTTGTTTTTATTATCAGGTGACAATGATTCCGAAAGACAAAACCTACAAAAGTATTTTGGAGAAAATGCAACCATGCTCTTTAATCAAAGTCCTACTGATAAAAAAGATTTTATTAAAAAACTCAAAAATGACCCAAATTGTCATGTACTTATGATAGGTGATGGGCTAAATGATGCCGGAGCACTTATGGAAAGTGAAGTTGGACTAACCGTTGCCGATGATATTTTTAGTTTCTCGCCTGCTTGTGAAGGGATAATTGAATCTTCAAAATTTGATAAACTTTATAACTTTATAAACTTCAGTAAAATTTCTATGCAGGTGGTAAGAGCAAGTTTTGTAATATCATTTTTATATAATCTTATAGGACTATACTTTGCTGTACAAGGAATTTTATCACCCATAATTGCTGCAATCTTAATGCCCGTGAGTTCCATAAGTGTTGTAGCCTTTGCTACATTTACTATAAAATTATTATCTGATAAAAAATTACAATAATAATCTGTTTAACAGACTGTTATGGCCTTATTTTAATTGTTTCTAAATTAGAAATATTTTCATTTTTACGAAATTTTTCATATTTTTGTTATTTATTTTCCATTTAAGCACTTGATTACTTAAATGTCAATTATCGTAGTTTTAATAATAATAGGAATTGTTGTAGCCGGAGGTTTTTTAGGAGGCTTCATCTGGGCAGTGAAAAGTGGTCAGTACGACGACACTTATTCACCTGCTGTTCGTATGTTATTTGAAAACGATTCACCCAAAGACATTAATACAAAAGATATTACTGAAAACCCGATAAAAAGTACCGAAAACACAATTGATACCAATAAATAATTTAAACCAATATTTAAGTTTATGGAATTAGAAAAGTTTACCTATGACAACAAGCTTCCTAAAATGTTCATGTTCGCCACAGTTTTATGGGCGGTTGTAGCAATGTTAGTAGGCTTAACAGCGGCTTTTGAATTAATTTTTCCATCCCTTAATGGCGGATTGCCATGGATAACATTTGGAAGGTTAAGGCCAGTTCACACAAATGCAGCAATTTTTGCATTTGTTGGGAACTCAATTTTTACGGCCATTTATTATTCAACACCCCGCTTATTGAAAACACCAATGTACAGTAAAGCATTGGGAAATATCCATTTTTGGGGTTGGCAACTAATAATCGTATTAGCAGCAGTTTCATTACCATTTGGATTAACTCAATCGAAAGAATACGCCGAGTTAATATGGCCTATCGACCTATTAGTAGTAATAATCTGGGTTGTATTTGGAATAAACTTAATTTGGACAATACTAAACAGAAGAATCAAACACATCTATGTTGCCATTTGGTTTTATATAGCAACGTGGGTAACAGTGGCGGTTCTTTATATTGTAAATAACTTACAAATTCCTACGTCTCTGCTACACTCCTACCCTATTTATTCAGGAATACAGGATGCTTTAGTACAATGGTGGTATGGTCATAATGCTGTGGCATTTTTCCTTACAACACCAGTATTGGGCATGATGTATTACTTTATCCCAAAAGTATCCAACAGGCCTGTTTATTCATACAGACTATCAATTATTCACTTTTGGGCATTAATATTCCTTTACATATGGGCTGGTCCTCACCACTTATTATATTCATCATTACCTGACTGGGCACAGGCATTAGGAGTAGTTTTCTCTGTTATGCTTATTGCACCTTCTTGGGGTGGTATGATAAATGGATTATTAACACTTAGAGGTGCCTGGGACAAAGTTCGGGAAGATCCTGTTCTAAAAATGTTAGTAGTAGCAGTAACAGCATATGGTATGTCTACATTTGAAGGGCCTATGCTTTCACTGAAATCCGTAAATGCATTAAGTCACTTTACCGACTGGACTATTGCACACGTACATATTGGAACACTTGGATGGAACTCTATGATGGCATTTGGAATGATTTACTGGCTGGCACCACGTTTGTTTAAAACAAAACTTTTCTCCGTTAAACTTGCGAATGTTCATTTCTGGGTAGCAACACTGGGAATGTTATTCTTCTCTATACCTTTATACTTTGCAGGTTTTACTCAAAGTTTAATGTGGAAAGAGTTTACTGCTGATGGTTTATTAACATATCCTGATTTCCTTGAGACAGTGACTCAAATTCTACCAATGTATTATTTAAGAGCATTTGGTGGAACGCTTTATTTTATTGGAGCAATTATTTTTGTTTACAATATAATCAAAACTGTAAAATCAGGTTCATTTGTAGCAACAGAAGATGATGAAGCTCCGGCAGCACATAAAGTAGGAGGAAAAGAAAGTTGGCACAGAAAACTGGAAGGAAGACCTGTTCAATTTACAATTGCATCATTAGTTGTAGTGTTAATTGGAGGATTAATAGAAATTATTCCAATGTATATGGTAGAATCTAATGTGAAAACAATATCCAGCATTGAGCCGTACACTCCTCTTGAACTTGAAGGTAGAGATATTTATATTAGAGAAGGATGCTATGTTTGTCACTCTCAAATGATTAGACCTTTCCGCTCTGAGGTAGCTCGTTATGGCGAATACACTAAATCAGGTGAAGGAGTTTATGAATATCCATTCTTATATGGATCCAAACGAACTGGACCTGATTTAGCACGTGAGGGTGTTAATGATGGAGTTGCTAACTCCTATCGTAAACCAAACTCGTGGCATTATAACCATATGGTTGATCCACAAAAGATGAATGCGGCATCAATTATGCCCGCTTACCCATGGCTAGCCAAAGACGTTCTAAATGTTAGCCTCCTTGAATCAAAAATATCAACTCTTCGTAAAGTGGGTGTACCTTATCCTGATGGATTCGAAACAAAAGCTCTAGCTAATCTTGAAGCTCAAGCAGCATTAATTGGCGATGACTTGCGAGGAAGTGGAATTGATGTTCAAAATGATAAAGAAATCATTGCTTTAATAGCCTATCTGCAAAGACTAGGCACTGACTTATACAAAGACAAATAATCTTAAAATATTAAACATGAAAATTGTTATGAATGCTTTGGAGAAAATTGATGGTATAGAAATATACCCTATTATCTCCTTGATAATATTCTTCACTTTCTTTATGCTCGTTGGATATTTGGTTTTAAAAACCGATAAAAAACACATACAAGAAATGAGTAATCTTCCTTTGGATGGTGATAATGATTTTCAGTATAAGACAAAAAATGATTCGAATATTTAAAAAAATTTAAGATGGCTACAGAAAACAATATAAATAAAAACGAAGAATACGAATTGGATACTATTACCAATGAGCGTCTTATTAAAGACCATGATTACGATGGCATTAAAGAACTGGACAACGATTTACCACCATGGTGGAAATGGCTGTTTTATATTACAATAGCCTTTTCAGTTGTTTATTTAGTACGCTTATTCGTATTTAATTCAGATGATTTAATACAAAGTCGTGAATATGCTACGGAAATGGAAGGTGTAAAAAATAGCCTTCCTGATAAAACCAATGAGGATGCTTTTGAAATGGTATTATTAACTGATGATGCATCTCTTGCTGCTGGTCAGGAAACATGGAATAAAATATGTGCTGCATGTCACCTTCCTGATGGCGGTGGTTTAGTTGGTCCAAATATGACTGATGAATATTGGATACATGGTAATACAGTTGAAGATATGTTTAAAATAGTTACTGATGGGGTAATAGAAAAAGGAATGTTACCTTATAAGGATCAGCTATCACCGGAAGAAAGACTTCAGGTTATAAGTTTTATAATCGAAAAGATTGTTGGTACTACACCTGCAAATCCTAAAGCACCACAAGGTGATAAATATTAAAACTATAATTATTTAAATAATTCTAAAAAAAGGCCGGAAATCTTGTCCGGCTTTTTTTTAACTTTACAAACTGTTTTATTATTTAAATCACAATACANAAAGAAGGCCGAAGACAAAACTTCCTACCGAGACAGAATAGCAACAGTTGATGAAAAGGGTAGAAGGAAATGGGTTTTTGCCAAAAAACCCAAAGGTAAATTATTCAATCAAAGAAGAATACTTGCATATATATTATTGGCAGTTCTTTTTATTGGGCCTTTTATAAAATACAAGGGTGATCCCATAATGCTATTTAATATCATCGAAAGGAAATTTATAATATTTGGTGTTATATTTTGGCCTCAGGATTTTCACTTAATATTATTGTCAGTAATTACATTAATAGTCTTCATTGTTCTGTTTACGGTAATCTTTGGTCGGCTTTTCTGTGGATGGGTTTGTCCTCAAACAATATTTATGGAGTTTATTTTCAGAAGGATTGAATATCTGATTGAAGGAGATGCAGCAGCACAAAGAAGACTTGACAAACAAGAATGGAATTTTGATAAGGTATGGAAAAAATCATTGAAACATTTTATTTTCTTTTTTATTGCTGTCTTAACATCATCAACATTCCTTTCTTATATTATCGGAGCAGATCAGGTCTTGGAATTTTACAAACAAGGTCCATTGGTCCATACTGGTGGTTTTTCAGCCTTAATACTTTTTTCTGCCGCTTTCTATTTTGTATTTGCATTTTTTCGTGAGCAGGTTTGTACAATTGCTTGCCCTTATGGCAGACTGCAAGGTGTATTGGTCGATAAAAAAACCATAATGGTGGCTTATGATTATAAAAGAGGTGAGCCCAGAGGGCCCTTAAAACTGGCAGCAGAAAAAGGTTTTGGTGATTGCATAGACTGCAGAAGTTGCGTTACTGTTTGTCCAACAGGAATTGACATTAAAGATGGAACTCAACTTGAATGTATAAATTGCACCGCATGTATGGATGCATGTGATGCAGTTATGGATAGGATTGGTAAACCTAAAGGTCTTATACGATACGACTCCGAAGAAGGTATTAAAACCGGCAATAGGTCGATATTTAATACCAGATCAATAGCATATTCTACAGTTCTTGTAATTTTGCTGTTTTTTGTCGCCAGCATGTTTATAATTAGAGGCGATTTTGAGGTTACTATCCTGCGTCAAAGAGGTACAATGTATCAGGAATATGGTAAAGACAGTTTAAGTAATATATACACTTATCAGATTGTCAACAAGATAAGAAAAGACATCGACGTACAATTGAAACCTTTTAATGTTGAAGGTAGAATAAAGTATATTGGCCCAAAGGAAATTATAAAAAAGGGAGAAGTTGGTAAAGGAACATTTATGCTTATTCTCCCTAAAAACAGTATTAAGTCATCAAATACAATGGTTGAGTTTGGAATATATAGCAATAATGAATTGATTGAAGAATATAAAAGTTCATTCGTTGGACCAAATAATTTAGATTAATAAAAATGAAAATAAACTGGAATTGGGGAACTAAACTATTTATAGCAATAGTTCTATTTATGAGTTTAATAATAGGTTTTGTTATTGTTAGCCTAAACAATGATGTTAACCTTGTTGAGAAAGACTATTACCCAAAAGGACAAGAGTATCAACAAAGATTAAACGAAATTAAAAATGCATCATTTAAAAGAGACTTATTTAAACTTGAACAAATTGATGAAGGAGTATTGTTAAATATGCCAATTTTAAATGCTGATACTGCCAGCATTTATTTCTTTCGCCCATCAGATAATAAAAAGGATATTATTTTTGACATTAGTAAAGCAGATACAATGCTTCTATTCGGAAAATCCAATTTTATCAGAGGCAAATATTTGATTAAAGTATATTGGAATTCTGATGATGTTGCATACTATTTTGAACGCGATTTTTTCTATGAGTAGTATGGAGAGTTTTTATGTTTTAGCCTTGGTAACAGGTTTAGTAACTAGTTTACATTGCATTGGCATGTGTGGACCCATCGCAATTGCACTACCTATAGGAAAAAAAACCTGGATACAAAAAGTATTTGGTACACTTACTTACAATATTGGCAGAACTCTAACTTATGCAATAATTGGAGCTATTTTCGGCCTTCTTGGCCAGGGTATTCAAATGGCTGGTTTTCAGCAATGGGCATCAATAATTATCGGGGCATTAATGATATTAACAGTTATTTTTCCCTCACTTTTCAAGGACAAACGTAAAATTGAAAGTTTTTTATTTGGGTATACAGGCAAACTTATAGGCAAGTTTAGAAAACTTTTTACCAATGGTTCAATTCCAAGCTTGTTTCTAATTGGTTTACTTAATGGTTTGCTACCCTGTGGGCCTGTTTATGTGGCAGTTGCAGGAGCACTTAATACCGGCAGTATGGTAAGTGGTATTATCTTTATGATTTTATTTGGCTTGGGCACCGTACCAATCATGTTTGCCATTCCAATGCTCGGAAATATAATTGGAGCTAAAATTCGCAAAAAATTTCAATGGGTATTGACAGTTTTTATAATTTTGCTCGGTGCTTTATTTATAATGCGTGGTTTAAATCTTGGCATCATGTACGTGAGTCCAAAATCTAAAATGTTGAAACCACATATAATGAAGAAACACGAAAATTGCTGTAGTGGCAAAGTTGATACTCTTGAATTAAAACAACTTAATAAAAAATAAAATGAAAAAACCAGTATTATTATTACTAATGATTGCTATTATTAGTGGCAGTTCAATTGCAATTTTTAACGCAGAAGCAAATAACGAAACAACAGTTTCTGCAATTAACTTGCCTGATGATCCTGCTGATGCAAAATTCCCAAAGGGAGCCAAAATATACAAAGAAAAATGTGTGGCATGCCATCAAACAACCGGATTGGGTGTTCCAAATGCATTCCCACCATTGAAGGATGCAGATTACTTATTTGCTGATAAGAAACGTGCTGTAAGGCAAGTACTTAATGGTAACAATACTCCAATTACTGTAAATGGAGTAACATACACTATACCAATGCCTCCTCAGGTTGACACTCATGAAGATGCCGTTGCTGTAATTAACTATGTTTTAAATGCTTGGGGTAATAATGGTGGAACTATCAAACTTGATGATGTGAAAGACATTGAAATAATTAGATAATTTTTTCCTACCTAGGAAACATAAATAATTAGTAAGTAACGGGATTTAAATGTAAATTTGAATCCCGTTATTATTTTGTTTAATAAATAAAGATATTGAATTATGAAGTATATATTGATAATTTTAACTTTAACTTTTTCTTTCACCGCATGTGATAATGCCTCCCAGACTAAAAAAAACAAACAGCAAAAAGAAGTTCTTAATCCAGTTGAAGGAGAAGTTTATGGCAACAAAATTTCGGAAGAAAATATTTATCTGGCAAGCAGTTTAGAATCTGAATTAAAGGGGAAGGATCAAGAAACACTTAAACTTGAGGGTACTATTGATGCTGTATGTCAAATGTCAGGTTGCTGGATAGATATGGAAATAGGAAATAATGAAATAGTTCATATTACCTTTAAAGATGAGGCATTTACTTTACCTAAAGATGTCGCAGGTAAAAATGCTGTTATTGAAGGAATTGCTTTCAAAGAGATAGTTCCTGTTGATCAATTAAAAAAAGCAGCTAAAGCAGAAGGTAAATCCCAGGAAGAAATAGATGCTATAACGAAGCCTAAAACCGAATACTACTTTGAAGCAGAAGGAGTTACTTTAAAATAATACATTAATAAATAAGAATATGAGATCATCGTCATTAATTTTACTTATCGGAATACTTTTAACATCATTAACCAACACTTATTCTCAGGATACATTTTCGATAGTTGCAGTAGATTCTGTTACAGGAGAAGTGGGAAGTGCTGGAGCTTCGTGTGTAGATATGAATAATTTTCCAGGCTATGAAACTGACTTTCTAGGAGAATTATTCCCAGGAATCGGAGCAATCAATACTCAGGCATGGTATCTCCCTGCAAACCAGGCAAATGCCAGAAACAGAATGAATGCAGGAGATACACCAGCACAAATTATTGAATGGCTCGAAAATAATGATGTTCAAAATCAACCTCAAAAACGACAATATGGAGTAGTTCGTTTAGTAGATGGATCACCGCAAACAGCAGGATTTACAGGAACACAAACTGATGATTATAAAAATCATGTTCTGGGACCTAATTATTCTATACAAGGAAATATTCTTAAAGGTCAGGAAGTTCTTGATTCCATGGAAACAAGGTTTTTGAGAGAGGAAGGCGATTTGGCATGTAAACTTATGGCTGCTCTTCAGGGAGCAAAGATGGTGGGTGCCGACTCCCGTTGTTTTTCCAATGGAACATCATCCCTATTTGCATTTATCAAAGTTGCTCAACCCGATGATATTTTTGGAGAACCCTCATTTTTGCTCTCGGTGAAAACTTCCAACGGTGCTGGAATTGAACCTATCGACTCATTACAGGTTATCTTTGAGGAAGTTAAAACTTGTACCACAGTTGGATTTGTTGATAACAAAGCCAATAGCGAATTCAAAATATTCCCAAATCCAGTAAATGATATACTGAGAGTTGAAGCAAAATCGTCAAAGAAATACAACCTGGAACTCTATAATAATTCCGGAAAATTAATTTTTAAAAGTAATTTCCACACAACAATGGAAATCAATTTAGAAAATTATGAAAAAGGATTCTATTTCTTAAAAATCACTAATAATTCAACTCAATTCAATTCAAAAGTTGTGAAACTTTAAGTTGAGGAAATACGTTAAAAAACTAACAGTTAAACATGCAAAATATCATAGTATTTCGTTAATTTATTATTTTTAATTAGTCTAAATTAGCGCCAAAAATCAAATTACTTTTTAAAAAAATACTATTTATGAAATTGCCTGTTTTTAAGTTAGTTACAACCAACTTACTAATTGCATTTTCTTTATTTTTATCCACCACGTCATTTGCTGATGATGAACTTGGTGTTTACGAACATCTTGATGAGTATATTTCTGATGATTTAATTTTCACTGACGAACTATACAATGAGATAAATTTAAAGGAAGTCATAGACCGACCCACAATAATCAATCTTGTTTACTTCGAATGTCCTGGTATATGCAGTCCTTTGATGAATGGACTTGCTGAAGCCATGGAGAAAACTGATATTGAAGTAGGTAAAGATTATAGGGTTTTCACCATTAGTTTTAGTCCCACTGAAGGCCCTCCTTTGGCAAAAAAGAAAAAACACACTTATCAAAAACTTGTAACTCATGGCGATACTGATAATTATTGGAAATTTCTAACCGGAGATAGCACCAATATTAATCGTCTTCTGAATGAAGTTGGCTTTAAAGTTAAAAAGGAAGGTAAAGAGTATATTCATCCAGGGACAATTATAGTTTTAAGTCCTGATGGAAAAATTACACGCTATTTATATGGTAGCACATATTTTCTACCATTCGATTTAAAAATGGCTGTTGTAGAAGCTGCGCAAGGTAAATCAGGGCCTACTATCAATAAAGTTTTAAATTATTGTTTTAGTTACGATCCTGAAGGAAAAAAATATGTTTTCAACATTACAAAAATTTCCGGTTCCATAATTTTAGGTCTTGCTCTAATACTTTTGTTTAGTATGTTATACAAGGGCAACAAGAAAAAATTACACAAACCAAAATTTGAAAGCAAAGAATAGTTATTTCTAATTCAGTTCATCCAGATAAATTTCACTTAAAAAGTAAAAAATAAATTATACAAATATGACAGTTGATACTTTACCTTATACAACCTTCTACAAAGCGAAGAAAGGTATATGGTCATGGTTATTTACACTTGATCACAAAAGAATTGCACTTTTATACTTATATGCAATTATAAGTTTCTTTTTGGTAGGTGCCTCACTTGGCATTTTGATGCGTTTGGAGTTATTAAATCCTGGAAAGGATATAATTGAGCCCCATACCTACAACCAAATCTTTACATTACATGGTGTGATAATGATTTTTCTTTTCATTATACCCAGTATACCTGCAATTTTCGGAAACTTTTTCCTTCCATTAATGCTGGGTACTGATGATGTAGCCTTTCCTAAATTAAATTTACTTTCATTTTACTTATATGTAATAGGTGCTTTATTTGCACTGGCCACTCTAGTATTTGGTGATGGACCGGCAGACACAGGTTGGACCTTTTATGCTCCATATAGTGTAAAAACCGGCACTAATGTTACTATGTCGGTATTGGCAGCATTTATCTTAGGCTTTTCTTCCATTTTAACCGGACTTAACTTTATTGTAACTATCCACAGATTGAGGACCCCTGGTATGTCATTTAACAAAATGCCATTATTTGTGTGGTCACTATATGCAACATCATGGATACAGTTATTAGCAACTCCGGTTATCGGTATTACCCTACTGATGATAGTTGCAGAAAGAGTTTTCGGAATAGGATTGTTCGACCCATCCATAGGTGGTGACCCAATACTTTATCAGCACTTATTCTGGATATATTCGCATCCTGCTGTTTATATTATGGCATTACCCGCGATGGGAGTTGTTTCTGAAATTATTCCAACATTTGCCCAAAGAACAATATTTGGCTACAAAGCCATAGCATATTCAAGTATGGCCATTGCATTTATTGGATATTTTGTTTGGGGACACCATATGTTCACCTCAGGAATGAGTGGCCCTGCTGCAATTATATTTTCCATTTTAACATTCCTGGTAGCTATACCAACCTCAATAAAAGTATTTAACTGGCTGGCAACCCTTTATAAGGGTTCTATAAGTATTGAAACACCTTTGCTATTTGCTCTTGCTTTTATTTTTAACTTTTTGATTGGAGGTTTAACAGGATTGGTAAATGGTGCTCTAGCAGCCGACATTCATGTTCACGACACGTATTTCGTTGTAGGTCACTTCCATTATGTGATGTTTGGAGGAACTGGTTTTGCATTTTTTGGGGCTCTTCATTATTGGTTTCCAAAAATTTGGGGTAGAATGTACAATAAAAAAGTCGCAAATACTGCCTTTACCTTATTCCTCATAGGCTTTAATACACTTTACTTCCCAATGCTTATTTTAGGAATCATGGGTATGCCCAGAAGATATTACGATTACTTACCTGAATTTACTTTCTGGAACCAAATTTCAACTTTTGGCTCATGGATAACAGTATCAAGCATCATATTAATGCTTGCTAATTTGATAATTGCAGGCCGCAAGGGTAAAAGAACAACTGATAATCCATGGAATGGAATTACACTGGAATGGCAGACTAAATCGCCACCTCCTGTGGAAAACTTCACAAAAATGCCAGAACTTCCTGAAGGTGGGCCGTATAATTATCCAAACGCGAAAAAAGCGTAATCTTAATACAATTTGATAGTAATTGAAATAATTAAAAGAAATAGTAATACAACATAAAAATATGGATTATTCTTTTCATTTACCAAATTCGGGACATAACTTCGATCCAAAGTCATCGAAACTGGGGATGTGGTTGTTCTTATACACAGAACTATTACTCTTTGGAGGCTTGTTTTTGGTATACATGGTATACAGGGAGTTAAATTCAGAAGCATTTTTGCTGGCATCATTCAAACTTAATGTTTGGATGGGCACATTTAATACCTTACTACTTATCACCAGTAGTTTAACTATTGCTATGTCAATAACTGCATTGCAAAAGGGAAATAAAAAACTATCCATCAATCTAATGTGGCTTACAATTCTTGCTGCACTTGGTTTTTTGGTAGTTAAATATTTTGAGTGGGGAGCAAAATTCGAACATGGATTATTCCCGGGTATGGACCATTATGGTAGTTTGCCTCTGGGCGAAAGGCTATATTTTTACCTGTATTTCTTTATGACAGGTCTTCACGGATTACACGTTATAATAGGTGCCATTTTTATTCTTTTTGTAATCCATGGAGTAAAAAAAGGTACTGTAACACCCGAAAGATTTTCTTTATCTGAAAATGCAGGATTATACTGGCATTTTGTCGATTTAATTTGGATTTACCTTTTCCCTTTATTTTATTTAATACATTAAGATATGAGCGACGAAAATACTGTACACATAACCTCTTATAAAGAGCATATTAGCACATGGGCAGCCCTTATGCTACTCACATTTATGACTGTAGCCGTTTCTGTTTTCGGTGCTGAACTGAGAACTCTGTCCGTTGCTACAGCAATGATTATTGCAACTGTTAAAGCAACAGCAGTTGGGTACTATTTTATGCATATTAAATATGACCCTAAACTATATAAGTGGATGATGGGAACCGTTTTGGCTCTCTTCGTCTTTTTTATGATAATGTTAACCATCGATTATTTAACAAGATAATATATGAATGCTTCAAATTTTGTTGAAGGAGTAGACTTTTCACTCTATCTGATTTTAGCCATTTCGGTTTTCTTCCTTGTTGGAATTACAGCCGTAATGATTTATTTCCTAATAAGATATCGAAAGAAAAATAATCCCGTAGCTACTAATATAGAAGGAAGTCATACTCTTGAAATTATATGGACCGTGATTCCTACAATTCTAGTATTAATTATGTTTTGGTACGGCTGGACAGGCTACAAACCAATGCTTACGGCACCTAAAGATGCTATGGAAATTGAGGCTGTTGGTCAAATGTGGAAATGGACATTTAATTACCCTAATGGTAAATCGTCCGACACATTAGTGGTACCTAAAGATAAAGCCGTTAAATTAAAGTTAGTTTCAAAAGATGTGCTTCACTCATTATATATACCAGCCTTTAGAATAAAACAGGATGTGGTTCCGGGAGAAGATTTCTCAATGTGGTTTATTGGTCAGAAACTAGGAAGATATGACATTTTGTGTGCTGAATATTGTGGGCAATTACATTCATATATGCTTAGTAGTGTTCATGTTATTGAACCAAATAATTATGAAGAATGGCTCAATAAAAAAGAAGATACGTCTAATGAACACCCCGGTTTAACTTTGATGAAGAAAAATGCATGCCTTTCTTGTCATACTCAGGATGGAACGCGTTTAGTGGGCCCTAGTTTCAAGGATATTATTGGTAAAACAGAAACAATCATTGTAGATGGTAAAGAGCAAACTATTACTGTTGACAAGGATTATATACGTAATAAATTAGTAAATCCTAATTCTTCAACTGTTAAAGGATATCAGGCAGGTCTTATGCCTCAACTAAATCTTTCAGATGAGGAAATTAACGATATAGTTGAATATATCTCAAAGATTAAATAAAGTAAATATGAAGAAATGGGTTAGTTTATTTTTGGAGCTTAATAAAGTAAGAATAACATTTGCCGTAACTCTTACCACTATTGCGGGATATATACTTGCAAAAAGCAGCATCGACACAGATATTATACTTCCAACTCTTGGAATTTTTATTCTTGCTTGTGGTTCTGCTGTTCTTAACCATATCCAGGATAGAGATAAGGATGCTATTATGGACAGAACCAGTGACAGACCTATTCCTTCAGGAAGAATTAGTACATTAGGTGCCAGTATAATTGCTACCGTAGAAATTATCATTGGTTCATTATTAGTGTATTACGGTAGTGGATTTCTAGCCTTACAACTTAGCCTTCTTGCCTTGATATGGTATAACGGAATATATACTCCCCTTAAAAGAAAAACTGCATTTGCTGTAATACCAGGAAGTGTAATTGGTGCACTACCGCCATTAGTAGGATGGGTAGCAGCAGGCGGACAGTTAACTGATCCCAAAGCACTTGTACTCGGACTTTTCTTTTTTATGTGGCAAGTTCCTCATTTTTGGCTGCTTATGTTAAAATATGGACAAGAGTATGAAAAGGCAGGTTTTAAGTCTATTACGACTATGATAAGTCCTCAACAAATTAAAAATTCTACATTTCTTTGGACAGTTGCAACAGCTGTTTCAGCACTAATGGTTAGTGCCTCAGGCTTAATAAGTTTGTTGGTATTTAAAATTTTAATTGTAGTCGCAGCCGTTTGGTTGGTGGTGGTTTTCTCAAAACTAATCAGGCCTAAAACTACAAATTTTAATCCTTTTCATTATTTCATGCGAATTAATTATTTCGTACTAATAATGATATTGGTTTTTAGTATTGAACCTCTAATTAAATAATTGATCGGTATTATTATTTAATATGGTAAAGAGCTGCATTTATGCGGCTCTTTTTATTTTTAATTAAGCCTTAAATCATTTTATTTTTTTTAAATAAAAAATCTATTTTCTTACTAATTTCAAAATGTAAATCATATCTTTGTAGTACTTTTTTATGATATTTATCATATTTTTACTATGTTGATACTTAGAAAAATACTAAATTTTTATGTTGACGGCTTTAGGTCTATGACCATTGGAAAACGTTTATGGTTGATAATTTTAATCAAATTATTTATAATTTTTGTGGTTTTCCGGCTTTTCTTCTTCCCAGATATTTTGAAAACAAAATTTGATACCGATAAAGAACGCGGTGATTATGTTATCGAACAATTAACTAAAGAAAAATAAATTTATGGATACTTTTGGTTTAACAGTTGTTGAATGGTCGAGGGCGCAATTCGCTCTTACAGCAATGTACCATTGGATTTTTGTACCACTCACTCTGGGTACATCATTTATCGTTGCTATTATGATGACGATATATGTAAAAACCGGAAAAGAAATTTGGAAGAATATTACTAAATTCTGGATGACTTTATTCGGAATTAACTTTGCAATAGGAGTAGCTACAGGCATAATCCTTGAATTTGAATTTGGAACTAATTGGTCGAATTATTCGTGGTTTGTAGGCGATATTTTTGGAGCCCCTCTTGCCATCGAAGGTATAATGGCATTTTTTTTAGAATCAACATTTATTGCAATACTATTTTTTGGCTGGGGTAGAGTAAGCAAAAAGTTTCATTTACTTTCTGCTTGGCTGGTAGCTATTGGTTCAAACTTAAGTGCATTGTGGATATTAGTTGCCAATGCATGGATGCAAAACCCTGTTGGAACAGTATTCAACCCTGACACTGCAAGAAATGAAATGACAAATTTCTGGGATGTACTATTCTCTCCTACAGCGATTAATAAATTTCTCCATACTATTTCATCTGCTTATGTTCTTTCAGCAATATTTGTAGTTGGTGTAAGCGCATGGTTTCTCTTGAAAAACAGAAGAATTGTATTCGCAAAAAAAAGCATGCTGATAGGTGCAGTTTTCGGATTAATCAGTGCTTTCTATATGTTCCTTACTGGTGATGAATCGGCAAGAAGAGTATTCAACGACCAACCGATGAAATTTGCTGCAATGGAGGGATTATATAATGGGGAAGTAAACGCACCTTTGGTTGTAATAGGACTCATGAAAAAAACACCAACCCCTGAAAATCCTAATATGAATGAGTTTGCTTTTAAGTTTGAAATACCTAATATGCTTTCCTATATGGCAGCCCTCGATCCAAATGCTTTTGTACCTGGAATACACGACCTTGTTCATGGTAATGATGAACAAGATATTTTATCATATTATGAAAGAATACGAATGGGAAAACTGGCAATAAAAGCCCTTTCAGATTATAAATTAGCGAAGGAAATTTCCAGAGACAGAGAAGCACAAAGACACCTTAGGATTTTTAATGAAAACTATAAATACTTTGGATATGGTTATTATAATGATCCTCATCATCTAATACCAAATGTCCCTCTTGTTTTCTACTCCTTCCACATAATGGTTGGATTAGGAACCCATTTTTTAATACTATTTATTGTTGTCCTTTTCTTCCTATACAAAAGGGATATTTTAAAAGCACGCTGGTTAAACTATGTTTCTTTGCTTACAATACCACTTGCATATATTGCCTCTCAGGCAGGCTGGATGGTTGCTGAGTTTGGCAGACAACCCTGGGTTGTACAGGATTTAATGCCCACACTTAGTGCAGTTTCAAATATTGAGTCAAAAAGTGTGATTGTTACATTTATAATGTTTGCTATTGTTTTTACTGTCCTGCTTATTGCAGAAATAAAAATTATGCTGAGTCAAATTGTTAAAGAGTCAAAAGCTGAGGAGGAATAATCATGTTTGAAAATTTATCATATACAACATTACAGGAATATTGGTGGATAATAGTATCCCTTTTAGGAGCAATTTTGGTTTTCATGTTATTTGTTCAAGGTGGGCAAACATTAATTTATTCCTTAGGAAAAGATAAAATTAGTCGAAAAATTATTGTAAATGCTCTTGGCAGAAAATGGGATTTAACATTTACAACCCTTGTTACTTTTGGGGGGGCAGCATTTGCATCATTTCCGCTATTTTATGCAACTAGTTTTGGTGGTGCTTACTGGGTCTGGATGCTAATACTTTTCGCATTTATTATCCAGGCAGTTAGTTATGAGTATCGTACCAAACCGAACAATTTCCTTGGTGAAAAAACCTACGAAGCATTTCTGTTTATAAACGGACTTTTGGGAACCGTATTATTGGGAACAGCGGTTGCAACCTTTTTCACTGGCTCGGAGTTTTCCATTGACACTATGAATAGTTCTCATTGGCAATCCCCTTACAGAGGACTTGAACTTGCCTTTGACTTTGGAAGGTATTATACCTACGTAAATCTCTCCCTGGGATTAGCAGTATTCTTCCTGTCAAGAGTGTTGGCATCACTATATTTTTTGAATAGCATTAATGATAACAATATCATAATAAAAAGTCGTAAAATACTAATGGACAATACTATACCGTTTTTAATTTTCTTTTTATTCTTTGTTGTAAACATTTTAATAAAAGATGGATTTGCCTACGACCCAATAAATGGGGAAGTTAGTTTGTTACCCAATAAATACTTTATGAACTTTGTTGAAATGCCACTGGTTGGTATAATGTTTCTTGCAGGATTAATTTTGGTTTTATGGGGGATATTAAATTCATTCCTCAAGGATGATAAAACAGCCTCGAAAGGAATATGGTTTAGTGGCGGAGGAACTATTCTTGCTGTTTTTGCATTATTCCTTATTTCAGGTTTAAATAACAGCTGTTTTTATCCTTCCACATACGACATACAAAGTTCTCTTAATATCTCAAATGCATCTTCTTCAGAATATACATTAGTAGCTATGTCATATGTAAGTTTATTGGTGCCATTTGTAATTGCTTATATATGGTATGCTTGGAAATCTCTAAATAAAGAAAAAATTACGGCAGCAGAAATGGAAAATGATCATCATGCGTACTAATTCTAGAATGACGAGTGAAAAGTGAATAATTATGAATTTTAAGTGATGATTTATGAGTTAAAACAATACACTTTTCACCATTAATGAATAAGGATTAACAAAAAAGATATGTATATAAAAGAAATTCTTTGGTTATTAAGTTGGCCACTTGTAATTTGGTTTACTTATAAGATGGTTAGATTCGCCTTAAAGAAGTTTGACAAAAAACTCGAAAGAGAGAATCAATAATATTCCTTTGTGAATATTTATCATTAATTTAGCATTAAATTTAAAGGCATATTATGACTTATAAAGATGCAATGTTCAAAGACAATGAACTATCAGGAAAAGTAATTATTGTAACCGGCGGAGGATCGGGATTAGGAAAAGCGATGACCCGCTATTTTATGAAATTAGGTGCCAAAGTTGTAATCACCTCAAGAAATATTGAAAAACTGGAGAACACTGCTAAAGAGTTAGTTGCAGAAACTAAAGGAGAACTCAGTTATTTTGCCTGTGATGTAAGACACTATGATCAGGTAGAAAATGTACTCCAAAAAACTCTGGAAAAATATTCTCAAGTTGATGGATTAGTAAATAATGCTGCCGGTAACTTTATAAGCCCCACTGAAAGGCTATCATCTAATGCTTTTGATACAATACTTGATATTGTTTTAAAAGGTAGTAAAAACTTCACCCTTGCCTGTGGAAAACACTGGATAAAAGAAAAACAAAAAACTTCAACAATATTAAATATAGTAACAACATATGCATCAACAGGTAGCGCATATGTTGTTCCTTCTGCGGCAGCAAAAGCTGGGGTTTTAGCGATGACACGGTCACTAGCTGTAGAATGGGCAAAATATGGTATCCG
>PKTD01000114.1 GCA_002869315.1 Marinilabiliales bacterium
AGAATGGAATTCCTTAATGATGCTGGCTTAAAAGAACCAGGAGTAAATAAATTAGTTCGTGCTGCTTACTACATACTAAATCTTCAATCCTTCTTTACTGCCGGAAAAATGGAAGTAAAAGCCTGGACAATTAAAAATGGAATGGCTGCGCCGGAAGCCTCCGGAACAATACATAGTGACCTGGAAAGAGGTTTTATCAGGGCTGAAGTAATGAAATACAATGATTTTATTGAGTTGGGCTCAGAACAGGCAGTTAAAGAAAAAGGTAAATTCCACGTGGAAGGAAAAAACTATATAGTTGAAGATGGCGATATAATGCACATCAGGTTTAATGTTTAGTTACTTAAGATTAACCAGTACTCGTTTTATATCATTAGTTTTAAAAGGTTTGGAAATAAAATCATCCATGCCCGAATCAAAGCATTTCTCCCTTTCATCGCCAACAGCATTTGCAGTTAAGGCTACAATTGGGGTATGTTTCAGTTTATTTTCCTTTTCATATTTTCTAATGCCTCTTGTCGACTGAAAACCATCCATAACAGGCATTTGAACATCCATCAATACTATATCAGGGCTATGTTCTTTAAACATTTGTATAGCCTCTTCCCCATTTTCAGCCACAACAACATCATAATCAAATGGTTTAAGCACTCCAAGTCCGATTTTTTGATTTATTTTATTATCATCAACAAGAAGTATTTTTAGTTTTTTATCAGGCAATTCTGAGTTTTTTATTTCTCTCCTCTCTTCTTCATCAATTTCATCCTGCACTCTTGCAGACTCCATTTCTACAACAAACCAAAATGTTGATCCTACTCCCACTTCACTTTCAACAGAAATACTACCACCCATCATTTCAATTAAATTCTTTGAAATGGCAAGGCCTAAACCTGTTCCGCCATATTCTCTTTGGGTAGACTTACTTACCTGACTAAATGTTTTGAAGAGTTTTTCTTTACCTTCATCAGAAATCCCAATCCCGTTATCCTCTATGCTAATTTTAAGTTTGTGTTTATTATTTATAAGCGACTTTTGCTCAACTCTTAGTATCACAGTACCATTCTCAGTAAACTTTAAAGAGTTATTCAGCAAATTCGTAATAACCTGCTTCATACGAAGGGGATCTCCAAAATAAAAAGTGGGTATATTTTCGTCTATAATTGCTTCTAACTTATTGGATTGTTCTTTTGCTTTAAAATTCAGCAGTTCTACAGTTTCGTTAATAATTTGCTTTAAGTTGAATTTTATTTTTTCCAACTTTATTTCTCCTGCTTCAATTTTAGAAATATCCAGTATATCATTTATTATTGCCAACAGGTTATTTCCGGAAATTGTCATTATTTTAAGAAGGTCTTTTTGCTCTTCTGTTAATTCAGTATTTTTTAAGAGTTCTGCTACACCAATTATACCATTCATTGGTGTTCTTATTTCGTGAGACATGGTTGCCAGGAAAAGTGATTTCAGAAAATTAGTTTTTTCTGCCTCTTCTTTAGCTATTTGAAGTTCTTCATTTGACCTTTCCAACTGTTTTTTATGCTCGTATAAATCCAGAAATACTTTAACCTTACCCCTCAAAATGGATGGCACAATTGGTTTGGATATAAAATCTACTGCACCTGTTTCTATACCTTTTACAACATAAAATTCATCTTTGTGAATTGCAGAAACAAAAATAACCGGAAAGTACTTTATTCCCGGATCGTTATGAATTAGTTCCACAGTTTCATAACCATCCATATCGGGCATTTGTATATCGATGATACCAAGGGCAAATTCATGCTTCAGTGTGGCAGCAAGTGCCTCATTTCCAGACAGGGCCCTAACAAATTCAACTTCACTGTTTTTCAATACCCTTTCCAGTGCAATTAAATTTGCAATTTTATCATCTACAATAAGTACCTTTGGTTTATTATCCATACTCATTTATTTATACAACCAAACTCTCATTAACGAAAGTAATTTATCTACATCAATTGGTTTTGCCATATAATCACTTGCCCCGGCATCGATGCATTTTTGTTTATCTCCTTTCATGGCTTTAGCAGTAAGAGCGATAATAGGTGTACGAGTATATTTTTTCAGTTTACGAATTTCCGTCATAGCCTGATAGCCATCCATAACAGGCATCATAATATCCATAAGGATAATATCAATATCATCTTGCTTATTTAAGACATCCAGAGCCACTTGTCCGTTTTCTGCTCTAAAAACATTTAAACCATGCTTATTTAAAACACCCGACAAGGCAAAAACATTTCGCATATCATCATCCACA
>PKTD01000070.1 GCA_002869315.1 Marinilabiliales bacterium
CAGAAAGTTATTAAGCCTTTTGTTATTAGGATGGTTCTTTTTAACCTTTTGTTCTGATATATCCCATTGTTCTTCAAGTACATATTTTCCAGTATAGATGTATGATGTTTTTCTATCTTTGGTGATACGTATGGCAATAGGATATTCGCCTTTGGAGTTCTTTTTTTTTCGTAGTACTATCTTAACGCTTGCCATTATTGAGGTTTTTCCACAAAGATACAAAATATTGGGTACAACATAGGTACAACATATCGTGAATTTACCTGAATTTACCTGAATTAATATGAATGAGAAATTTCGTAAAGTATTTATATACAGATGTATTAACTCATAAAGGTTAAATGTTCCTAAAACTTAAAATCCAATGACCATTGCGGTCGTGCGGGTTCAAGTCCCGCCTCGAGTACAGAAAGCCAGCCTTTTAGGTTGGCTTTTTTGTTTTTTTATCTCATTTCTGATTATTTAGGACAAACTTGAAAAATAACTGCTTACTATAATATTGTATATCAATCATTCAAAATTTAATTTCATAAAGATAAAACCCATTTCAAGTTTTTGGTATTCAAATACTTAAATCACTCTCAATTGTTAGCAACCCCCGCTGTTGCTTCTTATTTTCCGACACTAATCAATCACAAAGTGTTGTATTACAATATTTTCCAGCCATCATGTAATTTCAAATGAAACTTTTCCTACATTTGTTATCGAACCGTAATAACACACTTATGATATTAAGAACCAATTACTTAGCCATGGCATCAATTGCGATTAGCATTATCGCATTAGTGGCAATCAGTTGTAACGATGATGATAATGACGTTGTTCCTAATCAGGTGCCTACAGTAACAACAACTACCGTTTTCAACATTACTCAGAATTCTGCCACATCAGGTGGCAATATCTCTGATAATTATGATTCGCCAGTTACCGCTCGGGGTGTTTGCTGGGCAACTACCCCTACACCAAATGTTTCCGACAATAAAACAGTAGATGGCTTAGGAAATGGTCCCTTTGAAAGTAATATAACCGGACTTTCCCCAGGACAAACATATTATGTAAGGGCCTACGCTACCAATGCTTCCGGAAACGGTTATGGCAACTCAGTACAATTTACTACTTTGGGAAGTCAAGGTCAAGCACCAGTGCTAACTACAGCAGCAGTAACAGGTATTACAACTACAACAGCAATTTCTGGTGGAAATATTTCCTCAGATAATGGTTCTTCTGTTACAGTCAGAGGAGTTTGTTGGAGCACATCTGCCACGCCTACCATTAATGATAATAAAACAATTGATGGCACAGGCATTGGTACTTTTCAAAGTAATATAGCAGGGTTGTCAGCAAATCAGACTTATTATGTAAGAGCCTACGCTACCAATGCTATCGGAACAGGATATGGTAATGCATTACAGTTTGTAACTCAAAATGGCGGTGGTGGATCTACTGTTACCGACCCTGATGGAAATACATATAACACCGTAACAATCGGAACCCAGGTATGGCTTAAGGAAAATTTGAAAACCACAAAGTATAATGATGGATCCCTAATTCCACATGAGCCAAACGGCTGGGACTGGATGGGGTTAACAAGTCCGGCATATACCTGGTACGAAGATGATGAAGAACTTGGCTCTGTTTATGGGGCCTTATATAATTGGTATGTAGTTGATCCGGCAAGCAATGGAAATAGAAATATTTGCCCAACAGGTTGGCATGTGCCTTCAAACGATGAGTTTAAAGTTTTATTCGAGTATGTCGGAGGAGCATCGGTTGCTGGCGGAAAACTGAAAGAAACAGGAACAGAACATTGGCAAAGCGTGAATGTGGGAGCTACAGATGAATATGGTTTTACAGCTCTTGGAGCAGGAGGTATAAAAAATAACTATAGTTGGAATATTAAACGCTATGGTTGGTTCTGGACAACTACCACAGCAGCCCATAATGAGGAGTGGGCTTATCAAATTGCTCTATTCCATGGAAATGAAGGTGTTTCTACAGATCATTCACAGCCAAAATGGCAAGGGGTTTCCGTGCGTTGTGTTAAGGATTAAAGGATTTTAAAAAATGGAGTCTGTCTGAATTATGAAAAAATAATTTCACCTAAACTATCGGAATATATTCGTTGGCAGTTTTATTATGTTTTCCTAAAATTGACTTATTATTTTGCTCAAAGCGACTTTTAGGTTGGCTTTTTTGTTTTCCAATTTTCCTATATCTTGCCCTTTTAAAAATTTTACCAAAATGCGCAAAACAAAACTATACATC
>PKTD01000134.1 GCA_002869315.1 Marinilabiliales bacterium
CCCTGGTAATTATGAACAAGGCCAATTTTACTAAGTTCTGTAAGCATTGCCTGTATCCTATCCGACTCTTTATATTTCAAATGATGATATCCTTTCAAACTCAGTTTTATGCCTTTTGCAAAGCAACTTACCATAATTGCTGGTACTAGATCAGGACAATTAGTGGCATCAAATTCCATTTCATTTTCATGCTTTGAAATATTTTTTAGCAAAATTTTACCGTCGCTTAAAAACTCTGTTGAAACACCCAACTTACTAAATACATCGCAAATAATAGCGTCACCCTGAATTGAATCATTAAATAAACTCGATATTTTAATTTCTGAATTATCGCATAAAGCAACAAGTTCATACCAATATGAAGCAGAACTCCAATCTGATTCCACAAAATAATCACTTACCTTATATTCGGAAGGAAAAATATTAATACAATTTTTTGAGTATTTAAGATTAATACCAAATTTTTTCATAATGCTGGCAGTCATCTTAATATATGGTTGAGAAACAGTTTTCTTTTCCAAATTAATTTTAAGTCCCTGCTGAAGGAGTGGTGCTATTAACATGAGTGCTGTAACAAACTGACTGGATTTGGAAGTATCGATACTTATTTCGCCACCCCTCAATTTTGTAGAACAAATCTTTAATGGCGGAAAACCTTCTTTAGAGGCATATGTGATATCTGCTCCTAATTCCTCAAGGGCATCCACAAGATCAGAAATTGGCCTTTCCTTCATTCGGGAATTACCTGTAAGCAACCATTTCCCATCTCCATATGACAAAAATGCCGTTAAAAACCGCAAAACTGTCCCTGCATTATTGGCATCAACGATTAAGGGTATTGATGAGTTACGACAAGTTTCAATTTTTTTAAGTGCCTTTTCCAGGCGCAATGTATCATCTGAATTTGAAAGGTTTTTTATGCTGAAGATGTTCTCAGATAATGATTTAATTATGAGAACTCTATTACTAATACTCTTTGATCCTGAAAGTTTTACAAAACCCTTTATAGACGTATTTTCTGATTTAAGAGTTATCTTCTTCACTTTCACATTCTTTTTTTTCTATATAAAATTCTATACTCTCTCTTATCAGATCATCGTCGACTTCAATGTCGTGGACAGCCTTACCTAGCCTTCTTAAAAGGCTAAAATGATACTTCCCATCTTTATTTTTTTTATCATGTTGCATAAGTTCTAATAATACAGGAATGTCCTCTTTCTTTAAATCGAATCTGTCAAAATTATTATCAATAGTATTTATAATTTCTTTAATTCTTGTACACTCAAACTCGTAAAATTTAGATGAAATATATGTTTCACATATCATTCCAGCGGCGACAGCTTCGCCATGAGTAATATCAAGTCCTTTATTAATCAAAAAACTTTCGATGGCATGCCCAACGGTATGTCCGAAATTTAAAATCTTCCTAAGTCCTTTTTCATAAGTATCATGCCGAACTATATCAACTTTATTTCTTGCTGATTGTACAATGAGGCTATCCCATTCCTCCACACTATTATAACGTACATTTTCTACAGTTTCCCATAGGTCCTTATCCATAATAAGGCCGCATTTCAGCAGTTCTGCGTAACCTGATAATAATTGTTTCTGATCCAGTGTCTTCAAAAAAACTGGATCGATAATAACGCAAACAGGGTTGATAAACAGTCCAACCTGATTTTTTATACCTCCAAAATCCAATCCTGTTTTACCTCCTATTGCTGCATCAACCATTCCCAACAAAGATGTAGGGAAATTAACAAAATTTATTCCTCTTTTGAAAGTAGCAGCAGCGAAACCACCCAGGTCGCTTACTACACCGCCACCCAGATTTATTAATAATGTATCTCTTTCAGCACCTAATCGCGATAATTCATTCCAAACATGTACAGTTTGATCAATGCTTTTGTTAGAGGCATTAGCTTTAATAATAATTACACCATCAATATCAAAGCCTTCCATTTGTTCTTCAAAAACAGGCAAACAATGCCTCTGAGTATTTTCATCAACAAGTACAATGCGCTTATTATATTCTTCCAACCTTTTTTTTGAAAGTTTTACAGCGTCTTTTCCTAGGATATAACTTACGGGTTTTATATCCCAAACAAGTTGTGGCTTCTTCATATTCTAAACCTAATATTAAAACAGGCTTGCAAAAGTGCATTTTTTTTGTACATTCTCAAAAAGCTATTATTTATGTACTAGATATTTTGTTATGCGAAAAATCAAATGGCAACGCATAGACTAAAATGCTGA
>PKTD01000131.1 GCA_002869315.1 Marinilabiliales bacterium
AATATATACTAAAATTGCTAATATGTCATAAAAGCCAGCAACAATTATAAACCCTACAAACATCTTTTCAGGATTACCTGCTGAATACCACCATACAAATCCAAATGATAAAAATATCAATATTAGAGTTGCCAGGAAGGCAAGTATCATCAACAAAGTAAGATAGGAGGTTAGAACTCCTACCTTCTTTGTGAAAATCAGTTTGTTATACCCAATAACCTGATCCAGATACTTTTTAAACTCATCAAAAGTTTCCCTTAAGGGAGTATTAAGATCAAATTTTTCAGAATGCTTATTAAACATTATGCTTTTTTAGTATCCTTTGACTTTACTTCTTCAACCTTTGATTTTACATTATCCAAGGCTTCTGTAACTGTGTCTTTAAACTCATCAAATTTGTCATGTAAATCATCAGTTAAATCTTTTGATTTATCCTGAAGTCTTTTGCGAGTTTCTTCTCCTGATTCGGGTGCAAAAAGCAAACCTGCTATTGCCCCAACTGCTGCTCCTACTGTAATTCCTGCAATAAAAGCAAATCCTGATCCTGAACAATTGTCACTCATAATTTTATTTTTTTTAGTTAATATATAAATTTAACGGTCTCACATTTTGTTAGTTAAGTACTTTATTAGTTTCATTCTTTGCATAAACTGTCTTGCTATAACTTTTATGACCGTATAGGTTGGTATTGCAAGAATCATTCCAGCAATGCCTGAAATTTTTCCTCCAACAATAATTGCAAGGAAAATTTCCAATGGATGCGCCTTTACGCTTTTCGAATATATCTGTGGTTGTAATACAAAATTATCCACCATATTAGCAGCCCCAAAAACACCAATTACAACAAATACTGTATATAATATACTATCGTAATCACCAACACCCATTACTGACAAACTGGCAAGTACAATACCTATGGCTCCGCCTATTAATGGACCGAGATACGGAATAATATTCATTAAACCACCAATAAAACCTATCAAAATGGCATTAGGAATGCCAAATATTAATAATCCGGTGGCTTCAATAGTCATCATAATTCCAACTTCCAGCAATATGCCATGGAAATATCTTATCAATAAAAATTTTGAATCATGCAATACTTTTTCAACATTCTCAAGGTGTTTCTCAGGAGTTAAAGCTAAAACTGTCCTTTTTGCCAAATCGTCCTCCATTAAAAAATAGAAAGTAAGAAAAAGAACAATAAATACACCCATTAATACTGAGCCCGTTCCGCTTAATAAACTTGCAAAAAAGTTTGTAAAACGCGCCAAATCAACTACATCGGCTAGTTGTGTTTGTATATATTCAGTCATACTGGCCTGTGGGTCTACCACATTATACTGAACCAAGAACTCATAAAAACCTGATAACGATTGTTGAAAGTATTTTGTCATTCCATTTACATCTATGGAGGCAATAACATTGGCCTGAGAAATAATTAATGGAACAATTAATACCAAAAATAAACTTATGCCGGTTAACATTATCAATAAAGTAATGGCTGCACTTATCGACTGTGGCATCTTCCTTTTTCCAAAATGAATTTTATTGAATTGCTTGACAATTGGAGAGCCTATCATTGATAAAAATATTGCAACTATTATAAAGCCAACTATATCCATAAAATACCAGGCCATGAAAATAAATATGGCAACGGCAGTTATTGGCTTTAAATACTGTAGATATTTCTCATTCATTATTTATTATTTTATTGATTGTAAATTTAAAAAAAAATACTTCCCAAAAAGAGTAAATACAATTTTCCAAACTTATAACGACAAGAGAGTAAATATAGTTTAAAAATACTAAAATGTCAATTAAAATATTTTATAACAGTTTGATATTAGAGGGTTTACGCTTTCTTTATTAGTGGAGCATCAGTTAGAGTGCATAAAACAAACTAATTTTAAATGCAAAATTATCTATTGTTTCATTGAATGAGTAGGGGCCATATCGATACATTGCACCTAAACCCAGGTCCATCAGTTCCAAATTTAGTAGTTTACGGATGATAATCCCCGACTCATAAAATCCCAAATTTAGAGTTTTCAAATTATAGTTATTATGATTTGACTTATTATCAAGAGACCCAAAAGTAATATTAGTTAGTAATAGTAGCTGAGGTTTATAATTTCCGAACTTAAATAGTAAATTTCCAAAATCATGAGTAAGAAACAGATTTGCATATTTATCCGATAAAAATTCATTTATCCTCATTGTAGCAAAACTATTGGGTGCAAAAATTGTAAATGTGCTAAAAGAAGCTCTGGTATTATAAAGATTAGATGCAGGTATCTCACCGTCTATTATACCAGCTTCCATCTGCCAGGAGAATTCTCCAAAATAATTTATTTTATGTGTTTTCTTAACTTTTATATCAAAACGAGTATAGTTGAAGTCGCCACCTAAATCTGCAATACCTTTGGTCAAATTAACCCAAACAACCGGATATTTTGAACCAAACGAAATTTGTCCTTTTGTAGTTTCAATAACCTTTTCTCTAAAGGAAAATCTGAAGCCTAAGTTTATCTCTGAAAAATTGAACTCAGTGATTGGAGTTGTAAACTGGGAACTTGTAAAGTTGTAGTTTTCAAAGGCCTCCTTTTTATTATATCTATATGAAATATTCCATTTAAAATCTCTTAAAGGTCTCAATCTAAAAGAATAACTTATATCGCCACCAATAGTTTTGTTCATTCTGTTAACAAAAAACTTGTAAAAGTAATCTGCATTCCAGGATTGGAATTTGTCATCAAAGAAATTCACACTACCACTCTCCTTAACTGTATTATAATAGTTAAGTTTAACTACTGACTCTGAACGCTTATGAAGTTTTAAAGTTAAATCGCCACCATATTTTGCAGTTTTGTCGCCAAAACCATATCCCCAGAAACCACCAACTTTTACTTTTTTCGAAACTCTTTCATTAGTGTGCAATCCCAATCCCAAGTATAATCCTTCATAATCGTTATAGTGGATAATTTTATCCAGATCGAAGTCAAAAACCCATAGGGGTATTTTTCCGATTAGTAAGGTTTGAGCGGTGGCTGCCATTTTCTCAAAATTCGCCTCTTTTCCAATGGAATCGAGCACACGGTATGTTTCCAGTTCTCTAGCAGTTAAACTATCAACTCTGTACTCCTTCCAAAATTCGCCTTTTCTCTTGGTAGCATTAGGCTCAATTTCAACCTCATGGTATCCAAATTGGGATCTTTTAATCGAGGGATTTAGATTAACATCTCTTATATAACTTCTGCCTTTTCCCACCAATGGATAAGCCGATGAGTCACTGCCAACCTGCATTCCATTAAAGGTAATGTCAGTATTAAGTTGGTTTGGAAACCACTGGTCGTCAATAAGTTGATAGGATTGCTGAATTTTAACGGAAATACCGGAACTATCATTTGGTGGTTGCGCTTTTACATTTTGAATTGCCCATTTGTATTGGTTTATGTAAAGAAAACCTTTCATTCCATCGAAAAGAGCCTTAACTTTTGGTCGGAATGAAATCATAAAGATAGTGTCGCCTGAACTGCTATAGGTTGTGTCTTCTATAAGAAAGAAGTATTTATTTTTACTTCCTCTGCTAATTGGGTTAACGTAGTTTTTATTTAGAATGTTGATTTGTGGATCGTAGAATGATGTTGATTGCAACTGTGATATCATAAATGCTACCACAGGATCTTTAAACCCCGAAACTCTTGTGGCAAGAACCGTTTCCTGGTTTAAGTCGGGAGACATATACTTTCTTTCAGTAACAGTTTCCAATAAAAATATGTCTTGTTTCTTTAAAAATCCCTGCATTCGCCTTTCATTAGACTTAAGTTCGGAAGTGTCCTTATACATTAAAGAATCAGCATCAACAGTAATATTCATCTTATCATATGACACATAACTAAACTTTTTTATTTTTTTTTGATTGTTCTCATCTCTGTGAACCAGTACGCTATCTATTATTCTGTGTGCGGGATTTATTCCAGGAAATATTTCAACTTCTTCTAAATCAAATATTTTAGGATTTAAATAGATAGTATGAGTTTTGTTTATTCTGTCAACTTCAATGGTCTTAGCTTCATACCCAATATAGGATAATTTTAAAGATTTGGAATTATCGTTCAGTGTCATCTCAAATTTACCATCAATATTGGTAGTAGCACCAATTCCATTATTGCTGATAATATTCACAAAAGCGAGAGTCTGTTTCTTGCTTTTATCCTTTACAACACCCTTAAATACAAATGATTGACTATGTCCGATAAAAGACAATAAAACAAAAAATATAAGTAAGGTAGATTTGAAATTAATCACTATCAACATTTTGGTCAAATATAAGGGCTTTAGAGAATTGTAGCAATTAAAATCTGATTAATCTTCCTGGTTCAATGCTTCACTCATAAAGTCATATAGAATTCGCAACTGTTTTTTCCCCTTCCACTGTCCGTATTTTGCAGCACCCAAAATGGATAGCCATGCGAAAACAGAAGCCGGAATGCTCCAAAGCCAGGGTGCCTTCATACCCAATGACCATTGAGAAACTCCCATGGCACTGCCAAATATGAATAATACTATTACAGCCGAATAAAAAAACATAAACATTGTCCATATTTTTGGTTTAGGACCAGCTACAGCCCTAACTAATGTTCCGGTAGAAGTTTCTTCAACAGTGATATGAATTTCCGGTGACCAATAGTGTTGGAATTCGGGCTTAATTTTTAAATAGGCATGATTCATTAAAGTGCTGCCTTCCACAAATTTATGAGGGCTTCTCATTTTTTTTAAAAAGCCATCCATAACCTGAGATACACTCTTTGTGTATTCAAATTTGCACCTTGGCCTCAACTTAATTGAATCCATAAATAATTATTTAGAATGAATCTTTATAGCAAAAGTAGCAAAATTGACTTCCACTGTATTTAAACTGATTTATATCAGTAAATTTTTAATGAATGGAAATTTTAATGAAATATGTTAAGAGAAGTATATAAAGGGATTAATTAGTAATTTTGCAGAAAATAAAAATCAAATGGACAATCCTGTATTAAATAATATTTCACCGATAGACGGAAGATATCATGGTAAGACAAAGGAACTCTCAAATTATTTTTCTGAATTCGCCCTCTTTAAATATAGAGTTAAAGTGGAGATAGAGTATTTTATTGCTTTGTGTAATATACCGCTTTCGGGAACAGAGAGTTTTGATAAGAATAAATTCGAATCTTTAAGAGACCTCTATCGTAACTTTAACTTGAAAGATGCAGAACTTATAAAACAAAAAGAAAGCATAACCAATCATGATGTGAAGGCCGTTGAATATTTTATTAAAGATAAATTTGAAGACTTAGGAATATCTGAATTCAAGGAATTCATACATTTTGGGTTGACTTCACAGGATATTAATAATACAGCTGTTCCACTTTCTTTAAAAGAATCTAATAATGAAGTTCTATTACCATTAATAAATGAACTTTTTAATACAATAAATAAGCTGGCTTTTCAGTGGAAGGATATTCCTATGTTGGCTAAAACACATGGTCAGCCTGCATCACCAACTAAGTTAGGAAAAGAATTTTATGTTTTTTGTGAGCGTATAGATAATCAATTGGATTTGCTAAAAACCATTCCTTTCTCAGGTAAATTTGGAGGTGCCACAGGTAATATGAATGCACATCAAATTGCTTATCCTGAAATTGACTGGGAAGATTTTTCATGTGCTTTTATGAATAATTCACTCGAGTTAAGACGTCAGAAAACAACTACTCAAATCGAACATTACGATTATATGGCTGCATATTTTGACAACCTGGCCAGAATAAATACAATTTTAATAGATTTTTGCAGAGATATATGGACTTATGTCTCCATGGATTATTTCAAACAAAAAATAAAAAAAGGCGAAGTGGGATCTTCTGCTATGCCTCATAAAGTAAACCCAATCGATTTTGAAAATGCAGAAGGTAATCTAGGACTTGCCAATGCAATTTTAAATCACCTGTCGGCTAAACTACCGGTTTCCCGACTGCAGCGCGACCTTACAGATTCTACCGTAAGTAGAAATGTTGGTGTACCAATAGCACATATGCTAATATCATATAAATCAATTATTAAGGGTTTGGGCAAACTTGTCTTAAATGAGGCAAAAATAAATGAAGATTTGGAAAATAACTGGGCGGTTGTTGCCGAAGCTATTCAAACAATATTAAGAAGAGAGAACTATCCTAATCCATATGAAGCATTAAAATCGCTTACCCGAACCAATGAGAAAATAAGTTCAGAAACAATTCGTTCATTTGTAGAAGGATTGGATGTGAGTGAAAAAGTAAAGAAGGAACTTCTTGCAATAAGTCCTCAAAATTACACAGGAATCAATTTAATTTGATTCAAAGAAAAATTTTATGAAGAAGTTTTACAGAGTATTATCCTATATTAAACCGTATTATGCTTTTGCAGGGCTAAACATCTTTTTCAATGTACTTACGGTAGTATTTTCACTTTTCTCATTTACACTTCTGGTGCCATTTCTTAATCTTTTGTTTGGTCAGGAAGAGTTGGTTAGCGTTGAACCTGTTCTGGAGCTAAATACTAAATCTTTTCTGAATTATCTGAATTATATGATAAGTCAGATAATTATCTCAGAGGGTAAAGTGCAAGCACTAATATATATTTGTGGAGTAATTCTGGTTGCTTTTTTTCTAAGAAATTTTGCCAGATTTATGGCAATGTATTTTATGGCGAATGTTAGAATTGGTGCTATAAAAGGAATTAGAAATGCAATCTATAACAAACTTTTAATTCTTCCTCTTTCATTTTTTAGTAAACATAAAAAAGGAGATGTTATTGCAAGAGTAACAACTGATGTTCAGGAAGTTGAATATTCAATAATGAACTATCTGGAAATGATAGTCAGAGACCCGGTAACAATTATTGCTTTTCTGATATTTATGATAAGTATTAGCCCGCAGTTAACACTATTCGTACTTATAATATTACCAATAACAGGAGTAATAATTGGGCAGATAGGAAAAAGTTTGAGAAAGCAGTCGAAGGTAGGGCAGAATATGTTTGCTGGATTACTTTCAAATATAGAGGAAACAATTGGAGGATTGAGAATAATTAAAGGCTTTAATGCAATAAACTATACTGATAGGCGATTCAAGTCATTTAATGAATCATACTCAAAACTATTAATCTGGATTTATAGACGAAGAGATTTATCCTCTCCACTAAGTGAATTCCTTTCTTCAGCCGTTATTATAGTTGTATTATGGTTTGGTGGCAGGATGGTTCTTTCTGACAATCAAACTATAGCCGCTGCTGATTTTATAACCTATATAGTTGTCTTCTCGCAAATTATACCTCCTGCAAAAACTTTTGCACAAGGCTTTTTTAGTATACAAAAAGGTATAGCATCTGCAGAAAGAATATTCGAAATACTGGATGCAGAAGAAGTTATTGAGGAGTCACCCAATGCCAAAAAGGTAAAAGGATTTAAAAAGGAAATTGAATTCCAGAATGTAAGTTTTAAATATGAAAAAGAGGATGTCCTTAAAAACATAAACCTCAAAATACCGAAGGGAAAGTTAATAGCCCTTGTTGGAGAGTCGGGAGGAGGTAAATCTACTATGGCTGATTTGCTGCCAAGATTTTATGATGTAAGCAAAGGAAATTTACTTCTGGATGGTGAAAATATCAAAGACCTCAAAATTGATGGATTAAGAAATTTGATGGGAATAGTTTCACAGGAAAGTATCTTATTCAATGACACTATTTTCAATAATATTGCTTTTGGATTGGATACGGTTTCAAAAGAAGATGTGATTGCTGCAGCAAAAGTTGCTAATGCTCACGAATTTATTCTGAATACGGATGATGGATATGAAACCAATATTGGCGATAGGGGAGTAAAACTATCTGGTGGTCAACGTCAAAGAATAAGTATTGCCAGAGCTGTACTTGCAAATCCTCCAATATTAATTCTTGATGAGGCAACTTCATCACTTGATACAGAATCTGAGAAACTGGTTCAGGAGGCATTGTTTAATATTATGAAGGACAGGACTTCTGTGGTAATTGCCCACCGACTTTCCACCATACAGCATGCCGATGAAATAGTGGTTTTAAAAGGAGGTGAAATAGTTGAAAGGGGAACACACGAGGAGTTAATAGATCTCGAAGGAGTTTATAAGAGATTACAGGATTTACAATCTTTTAAATAGTTTATAATCAATCTTTTGTCATCTGACGAAACCATTCAAATAATGCAATTCCCAAAGCGTGCGTAACATTTAAGGAAGAAATTACACCTGGAATTGGGATATGTACAACTTTATTGGCATGGGTTAAAATTTCTGTTCTTATTCCGGAAACTTCATTACCAACAATAAAACAAATTTTTTCGCTTAACTCAACAGAGTAAATGTTTTCTGATTTCTGGCTTGTCTCAATTGCAACAAAGGTGTAATTTTTAGGTATACATAGCATCGCTGTTTTAAAATCGTTAACTGTTTTCCACTTTACTTTTTTATCAGAACCACTTGCCGTTTTGCTAATTTTAAAAGGCTTGAATTGTTCGGTGTTATTAGAAATGAAGATAACTTCATTGGCCCCAATATTAGCTGCTAATCTAATGATAGCTCCCATATTTTCTGGTGTTCTGATATCATCAGCAATAATAAAAGGACGCGATAAAGAATTATAGACTTCAGAAGTTTTTAGATTTTTAAAAAGTTTATATGAACTTAAATTTTCCTCCATTGTATAAAAATAAAAAAAGCTTCCATAATGAATATGGAAGCTTTTTTTTTAATTAAATATATGTTTATTCAATTATTACTTTTTGTGTAGCAATGCCATTGGCAGTTTCCACATTTACAAAATAAACTCCGTTTGGAAGCATATCAGTAGAAACTCTAATTCTGTTTAAACCAACATTTTGGTTATAAACTACCTGGCCTATAGTATTTACAATACGCACACTTGTAATTTCTCCGCTTGATGCAATTTGTAAATAATCGCTAGCTGGATTAGGATACATAGAAACTACCTGCTTAGTTCCATTTTCGTCAACACCTACTACAACGTTCATAAGAACAGTCTTATGAGCATGATCATTAGTAGGATCATTTGAACGAATATGAATGTCTCCATTGTAAATATCACTTTCAAGATCTGATGCATCTAAAGTCATAGTAACATCAATCATCTCATCTTCTGTAAGTACACCTTCTTCATAATCAGTTGATAACCATGGAAGAACTGCATTTCCTGTTAAGTTAGCACGGATATTCCAGTTATATTGTAAGTCTGGATTATCTGATAAATGACCCCAACCTGGACCGGAAGCCATCCAATCACCATCTGGATGAACAGGACCTTCGTCACAACCAGGAGTATATAATCCACCTATTGAAGATACCCAGTATCCAACCCAAATGTCGCCACCTTCTATATAGATAGGGCTATCAAGAGTAACTGTTACCCATGCAGCTGCGCCATTATCAACAAATGTTTGTTCTAACAATAATTCACCTGGACCTGGAGTATGAATCTCACCCATATCATAAATCTGAAGTTTATAATCGATACCTGGATCATTAATATATACATCCACTGAAGAAATTTCCATTCCAATGTAAGGTTCAACTAAATCAGAAGGGAAACGTGCAGCAACTCTCCACTGATAATCGCTTGCTGTACCAATTGCACTAAATGGATCACCATCATAGTTCAAGGTAACATCACGATCAGATAAATCAGTGTTGCCAATAGAAGGAGTAGGGTCAACAGAAAGAACTGCATTTAAATCTTTTGCAGCATGAACACCTGTTGGCTCTTTATCCATTGCTTTATTTCCCATTGGATAAGTAACAGTAATGTCATAATTTAAATCATCAACACCAATATTTCCTAAACCGAAAGTGTCATCGAAAGTATCACCTATTTCAACAACTGCTGAAACTGGGGAATCATCAACATCCATAATTGGAGGAGTAGTACCTTCCACAAGAACGATATACTCTAAATCATCAAAATAATAAAGAGGAGTTTCTCCTGTAGGAGCACCTGAATAAATATTTGCTCCACCAAGTTGCAATGTTCCAGGATCTCCTTGCGCCTGTAATGAGAATTGCCATTCAGCTAACATTACATCATCAATATAAAATTCAGCCCAGTCATTGTCAAGGTCAATCATAAATTCTAATTGCATCAATGTTCCATGAGTAAATGTGAATGGAATCTCAGTAGGATCACCAGCAAACATATATCCGTTATCAGCACCAGTTGATGCTCCAAAATATACCTCTACTGCCCACTCAATACCAGGAGCTTCATAGTGCTGTAAGTTAATATAACCACCATTACCTGGCTCAATATAATACATAACATTAAACTGATAAGCTCCAGAAGTTTTGTCACCCATTTTAAATACGAGGTCGCTTGTACCTTCCATCTTAACAGAGTTTGATGGGCTATTTGATAGTTCATCAACTACAAAAGCATCTTCTGCTGTACCAGGTGCATCTGACCAAGTAGTCCAGAAACCGCTCTCATCTGTATCAACAAGGTATGTGCCTGCTGTCCACTCTTCAAAGTCAGTTTCGTAAATATAGTCATTTCCTGATTTAACAACTACACCGTCAACACCTGCTAGGTCACCGTCATTACCAACGTATTGCCAACCTAACCAGAAAGGAGCATCAGCATAATCATCAAGGTTAATGGAAACGAAATTCCATGCCCATGATGCATCAGGATCAAGAACATCAGCAGCGTTCCATAATTCTGTCCATGTAGTACCACCGTCAGTTGAAATATGTAATTTCAAAGTAGCAAACTGAATCCAAGGACCACTAACACCTGCGTACCACTCAACTTTTAAAGGAGCTTCGCCACCTGCATTAATCTCTGGAGTAATCAACCACTCGTCTTGATCTTCAGCAACCCATGGTACCATGGCTGAAAACAAACTAGTAGGATCAATTTCACTAAATGGACCATTTTCTGGATTTGTTTGTATCCAGTTGTTACCATTAGTATTGAAATCGATAATTGTCCAGTCTGCTGGAGGGAAATCAAAATCAAAGCCCTCTTCTAACAACATTGTTCTTGTTGACATTACGTCAGCAGGAGCAAGAGTGTTAACTGTACCTGAAGTTTTTAAGCCCAAGGTTTGAGCTTTTGTCATAAGATTCTGTGCATTGGCTAACCCAATAGTTAGCGTTAATGCAAGAGTAAATGAAATTATTCGCGTAAATTGTCTCATAATGAAATTTTATTAATTAGTAATTTTTGTTGCAAGCTAATTTATAAAAAAGATTCATATAATAGGTGTAAAACTTTAAAATATATTATTAATGATAAATAGCGCTCATAAGGAATTAGTATGGTAGAGGAGAAATTATTAATCCTGTTAAAGGCAATTAATTAGATGTTTATTTATTAAATTCTATAAATATTAAAATATAAAATTAGGGTAAAAAGGTTAGGTAAAGCTTATAAAAAATTACCTTTGTCGGTCAAAATGAACACCAGAAATGTCGAAGATAAGAGTTGCAATAAACGGATTTGGACGGATAGGCAGAGTAACATTTCGTTGTATAGAATTAAATGATAATATTGAAGTTATAGCAATTAACGATATTACTGATTCTGCAAATCTGGCCCATCTTTTAAAATATGATTCAGTACAGAGGCAGTTTAATGGTACTGTTGAATACAACGGTGATCACATCATTGTAAACAATAAAAAAGTACTTGTTTTCAGTGAACCAAACCCCTCAAAACTTCCGTGGAAAGAACTGAATATAGATGTGGTTATTGAATCAACAGGAAAATTTGTAGAAAGAGATCAGGCCTTAAAACACATATATGATTCAGGGGCAAGAAAAGTAATTATTTCTGCACCTGCAAAAGGCGAAGTGAATGATGTACAATATATAGTTTTGGGTGTAAATGATCATCTGATTAACAGAGATGATATTATTATTTCCAATGCATCATGTACAACTAATAATGTTGCTCCTTTAATAAAAGTTTTAGATGAAAACTGGGGAATAGAAAAGGGGTTTATGACCACGGTACACTCCTATACAAAAGATCAAAACCTTGTAGATGGTGCTCATAAAGATTGGCGCAGAGGGCGTGCTGCTGCGTATTCAATTGTTCCAACAACTACAGGAGCAGCAAAGGCGTCTTCAAAAATATTTCCCCATCTGGCAAATAATCTTGGTGGAGCAGGTATTAGAGTTCCTGTTCCTGATGGTAGTTTAACGGACCTTACCTGTACCCTAAAGAAAACAACAAGTGAAGAAGAAATAAACTTAGCATTTAAAGAAGCATCAGAAACCTATTTAAAAGGGATACTTGAATTTACAAATGATCCAATAGTTTCTTCTGATGTTATAGGAAATACGCATTCTGCAGTATTCGATGCTAATTTAACAGCAGTGCTTGGTGATGAGCAAAAATTAGTAAAAGTTGTTGCCTGGTACGACAATGAAATGGGTTATTCAACACGTTTGGTGGAATTGATAGAAAAATTTGTTTAGGCTACTTTTTCCAGTATTTCAGACTCATTTTTCCGTTATCAAATACTCCATAACTGAAATGACCAAGCCAGTCGCCAAGTATTATCATTTCACTGTTATTACTTATTTCTACCTGTACAGGAATATGCCTATGCCCAAAAATAAAATAGTTTAAATCAGGATTTTGTTGGCTTTTTCTTTTGGCATAATGAAAAAGCATTTCATCATTTATATTGTATTTAAAGTCGTTTTTACCCTCTTTTGCAATATTCGCAAGTCGGCTCTTTTTGGAAAAATACAATCCCATACGGCTTCCAATATCTGGATGTAACCATCTGAATAAAAACTGATTGGGTTTGAACTCAAATACTTTTTTTAGGAATTTATACCCATTATCACCTGGGCCTAGACCATCGCCATGAGCCAAAAACAACTTCTTGCCTGAAAACTCTCTAACAACAGGTTTTCTATGAATTTTAATATTCAACTCTTCGTTCAGATAATCAAATGCCCAAATATCATGGTTGCCTCTGAACAAGTGGACTGGTATACCGCTATCAGTTATTTCTGCTAGTTTTCCCAGTAATCTGGTATAACCTTTAGGAACTACATATTTATATTCGAACCAGAAATCAAAAACATCTCCCATTAAAAAAATTTCACTCGCATCCTGTCGTACTTTCTCAAGCCAACTTACAAGCATCATCTCTCTTTCAAGACTCCTTTTTTTATCGGGTATGCCCAGATGAAAATCTGAAGCAAAGTAAAGTTTTGTATTGTTCAAATTATTTTCTTTTTCGCAAAAATAAAGAAATTACAACTCAACTAGCAGATCCTTAATAATTTGTGTCATTTTTGGAGCCACAGACCCTGCAGCATCTATCACTTCTTCGTGAGAAATTTCAACCATTTTTCCCTCTACACCCAGGTCGGAGATTACCGAAACAGCAAATACTTTAAGACCCATATGTCGTGCAACTATTACCTCAGGGGTGGTTGACATTCCAACAGCATCGGCACCTATTGCTTTTATATATTTATATTCCGCAAGAGTTTCATAAGTTGGACCGCTCACGCCAGCATAAACCCCTGTTTGAAATTTTATCCCTCTTAGCCTGGCCACCTTTTTGGCTTTACCGAGTAAGGTTTTGTTATATGACTCACTCATATCAACAAAACGAGGCCCAAATTCATCGATATTTGGACCTATTAA
>PKTD01000287.1 GCA_002869315.1 Marinilabiliales bacterium
AGACGGTATTATTGCCTTGGCTTTTCTGCATCATTTAGTTTTTGGACGAAATGTTCCATTACAAGATGTTGTCACTTGGTTGGTCAAGTTGGCACCTCAAGGTGTGATCGAATTTGTTCCGAAATCAGACCCAATGATTAAGCAATTGCTTAGATTTCGGGATGATATTTTTAGTGATTATTCAGAAGCAGCTTTTGTTAAATTTCTTTCAAATCATTCTAAAATCATAGAATCAAAAGTTGTCACTGAAAGTGGGCGTAAATTGTTTTGGTTTCACAGAGAAGTGAATTAAGGAGATTTTTTCAGTGAATCTTTTTAAAAATAAGCCAGCATGTCTGGCTGTATTTTTGCCTTATTTTGTTGGCTTGTATACGGTTTTAAACTTTCTAGAAACGAATATTTCTGAAACACACCCAATGGAAGCCATGCCGTTATTTTTGTGTGCATTTTTTTATACTGGAATTGTTTTTTTTGTTATTGATAAGTTTTATTTGAATTTATTTAAATCAGCATTAATGTCGGCGATTTTTGTTTTTTTCAGTATTTACTGGCAAGTTTATTTCAATTTTTTTGATGAAATTATAGGTGGAGGTCTATCATTCCCCTTATTTACATCTTTGTTTTTTCTGTTTTTTTCTTTTGTCTCCTATGTCATTTTCCAGTCAAAATTTTCATTTGAGATAGCGGTTAATTTTTCTGCAACTGCATTTGGAATTGCTTTTTTTATATCACTCAGTAACATCGTTTTTTATGAAATAGAGCGCAAATCCTCTGAAAGTTTATTGCAAAATATTACGAATGAAGAACCCGTTAAACTAGATTTTATTGGAAAAAAGAGAAACATCTTTTACATCATTCTTGATCGTTATGCAGATCAGGAAACTTTATCAATTGAGTATAATTACGACAATTCTGGTTTTATTGAATTTTTACGTGGAGAAGGATTTTTTGTCGCTGAAAAAAGTAAAGCAAATTATCTTAAAACGGCACAATCGCTTAGTTCCAGTTTGAACATGGTCTATCATAGTTTTACTGGTACCCAAATTCCTGCCGACAAGAGCGACTGGACACCGTTCTTTCAATTGATCAAGGAAAATAGAGTTGTCTCTATATTGAAACAAATGGGTTACAAATATATTCATCTCGGGTCTTGGTGGCCAGCAACTGCAGAACATCCAATGGCGGATGAAAATTATAGGTCAAATTTTTTTAGTCAATTTGAATTGAGATTTTTACATCGAAGTATTTTAAAACCTCTTCTACAATTATTTCATAACCGTGAGTCTCGTCAGTCTGTCGATTCGGATCAATGCCTTCGGGTTCCTCGAAAGTTTGCCCGTTTACGCGAATTAGCTAAAAATAGTGAACCAACCTTTGTTTTCGCTCATTTTTTGTTACCCCATGACCCTTTTGTTTTTGATGAAACTGGACGATGTCGGAACACAGAGGAACTTAAAACACTTAGCGTTGAGCAAGGTTATGTCAGCCAGCTACGATATGCTAACAAAATGGTCAAAGAGTTGGTGTCAGAGATTTCATTAAAATCAGGTCTGAAGCCAATTATTATTCTCCAGTCTGATGAAGGACCATTCCCTACCCGGTATCGTCTGAATGAACTGAAATTTCAGTGGGACGAAGCGTTAGATCAGGAGCTTAGAAAAAAAATGGGTATATTAAATGCCTACTATTTTCCTGAAGTCAATTCAGAGATTTTTTATGACAATATTACACCTGTAAATTCTTTCAGGGTTTTATTTGACTCATATTTTGATGCCGATTTTCCGTTGCTTCCTGATGAAAACTATGCTTTTCCAAATGCAAATAATATTTATGATTTTTTTGAAATTACAGAAACAGTCCGTCGGGTCCATCAATAATTATTATTAGGCCTGAAGAGTTAAGCATATTAAGAAGAGTTTTAACTTATTATCATAACTGTATGGCTGTTGTGACTAAGAACCTATAATAATCTACTTTTATATCAATAACCTCTCCTACTTTACGTTGTTTTTACTATATTTCCTTTGTGAAAAATGAAAGGTAATTTGCAGAAGTACGATTCCTAGCGAGAAAATTGAAATAATATTACTTGCTTTTTCATTGGGAGTTTTTTTGTGGCTAAAAGAGATTTTGTGCCGACCTTTAGGCAAGGTAAATCCAATCATGCCATTTGGGGCTCTGGTGACATCCAGCAATTTGCTCTCATTCACGTCACTCGCCTGCCATGTTGGAAAAT
>PKTD01000079.1 GCA_002869315.1 Marinilabiliales bacterium
CAACATCAGAAACTTCTGCTCGTGTGGGAACAGGATTGTCTATCATACTTTGCAGCATTTGTGTGGCAACAATAACAGGCTTCATATTATGCCTACACATATTAATTATCTTTTTTTGTAATAAGGCTACCTCTGCTAAATCCATTTCTACTCCCAAATCGCCTCTGGCAACCATTATTCCATCACTCTCTTCCAGTATTTCTTCCAGGTTATCAATGGCTTGTGGCTTTTCGATCTTACTAATTATTGGTATGTAATTATCTTCAAAACTTGTTGAGAATCCCATATCGCCACTTGTTATACCTAGTCCTTTAGGTCTGGCATTAGCTTGCTTCATTTTTTCTTTCAGATGCCTTATATCTTCTCCTCTTCTAACAAAACTAAGAGCCAAATAATCCACCGATTTTTTTATGGCATATTCAAGACATTCATAATCCTTTTCTGTTAAAGATGGTAATGATAATTCGCTGTCAGGCAAGTTTATACCCTTTGCAGTAGTTAGTAAATTCCCTTCAACAACTTCGCATAATAATAAAGCATCTCCTCCAAGGCCTTTTTTCGCAATACATTTTAATTGAATATTTCCATCATCCAACAATATTCTCTCGCCTTCTTTTACTTCATCAATAAACTGAGGATAGGTTGTAGAAAAAGAATGTTCAAAACCAAAACTTCCACCAATTATTTCTTTTTTTACGAATTTTAATTCTTGCCCGTTTTTCAATGTTACTCCCTCAGGAATAACTTTCCCAACTCTTATTTTTGGCCCTGATAAATCACCCAAAATTCCAACAAATTGCCCACTTTTTTCTTCTGCATTTCTAATATTATCTATCAATTTGTCGTAATCATTAAATGAACCATGGGAAAAGTTAATGCGGAATACTCTGACACCAGCTTTTATAAGTTCCAATATTTTTTCGAGAGAATCAGTCGCTGGTCCGAGTGTAGCAATAATTTTAGTCATTAGAAAATCTGTCTTTTTCATGGCTCATTAATTTATTTGTGTAAAAATACTCAACTGATTTGGCAATTCATTATGTAGCTTTTTAAAGATGCTAACATTTATTTTTTCATTTAATAAAATGATGTCTGATAAACCTAAATTAATTCCAGTAATTATTATTTTTGTTTTAATTTTTTATTAACCAATTAAATTGCATTTTTTTTAGATATTAGCAACAATTTTATAATCAGTGCTAAAGATAATTAAACTAAATATAATTTCTGTTTTGATACTGCTATTTGGCGGCATCATGGCTCAAAATAATGAGTCTAATAAAAATATGTCCGTTGAGGAAGAAGTATCTGAATTAATATCTAAATGCTGGAGTTTAAGAGAAAAAAATCCTGATTCAGCGATTGTCTTAGGATTAAAAGCCCATAAAATTGCTGAAAAGTACAAACTTACAGATGAACATGCTAAAGTAAATGGCTATTTGGGAGTAATTTACTTTCATTATAAGTATGACATGAAAACAGCCATTCCCTATTTACAAGAATCTTTGAGAATGAGTATGCTAGTGGGAGATTCAACACGTCTAGCATATTCATATAATAATTTGGGTGATGTATATATGATGAGTGGAAATATATCCCTGGCACTTCAGTATTCTGAAGAATCAATAAGGATATTTAAAAATTTGGGGAATAAAATGGGTGTTGCATATGGCTATATTAACATGGGTTTAATTAGTCAGGAGGAAAAAAAGTATGTGCAGGCACACGATTATTTTAAAAAAGCACTCAAAATAAGAAGTGAACTTGGGGACAGTACAGGTTATGCCTCAGCACTTTATCAACTTGCAAGATCTCAACAATACCAAGGCAAACTAGATAAGGCATTGGCAAATTTCACAAAGTCGTATAATCATCATTTAAAGATTAATAATCTTACTTATACTGCATCTTGCCTTAACGGAATTGCTACTATTTATTTTATGAGAGGAGAATACCAAAAGTCTCTTGATAATTTCTTGCAGGCAATTGATTTACATATGCAAAAGAATCACTCCTTCGGACTCGTTGAGGACTATCTGGGAATAGCTATGGTTTATGCTACCTTAGATATGAAAGAAGAGGGTAAAGAGGCACTTAATAAAGCATTAGAAATATCCACCAATCTTCAGATGCATCCTAAAGTTCTGGAAACCTATAAAGTTTTTGCGAAGTTTTATCAAACTATTGACAACAAAGATGCCGCTTTAGAAGCACTTAACAAATTTGTAGTTATATACGACTCTGTACTTTTTATACAACAGATAGAAGTTTTGAGAGAGGTTACATCGAATTATGAAACTAAACAATCCTTGCAACTTACCAAGCAAGAGTTAGAAACTCAAAAGTCGGAGCGCACATATATGATTATTATTATTGCATTAATGATAATAATTGTTGTTATATCTTTTTGGAGAATAAACTACCAAAACAAATTGAATAGAAGGTTAAAGGAAGCAAACAATACAAAAAACAAGTTATTTTCAGTCATTTCTCATGATTTGAGAAGTCCTTTCAATACAATTTTAGGATTTAGTGAGATACTAAAAAGTACAATTAAAGAGGATAATGAAGAAGCCTTGAAATATTCTGATATTATCTATCATCAATCTCTTGAAACGGTTCGCTCGATTGACAATCTGTTGACCTGGTCCAGATCCCAATCAAATAAAATAATCTTCAATCCTACTAAAATAAACGTTGATAAAATTTTTGAAGATCTAAGAAGTTCATATGAATACCTGATAACCAAGAATAATATTAAACTTGAATTTAGTAATGAAGTAAAAAACACCATAAAAGTTGATAAAAACATAGTTAATATCATACTCACAAACCTGATTTCAAACTCATTTAAGTTTACTGAGGAGAATGGTAAAATAGTAATATCTGCCCGATTAATTAATAAAAAAGTGGAGTTTGTTGTTAAAGACAACGGAATAGGCATAGACAAAGAAACTCTCAACAAGATCAGAAGCAACAAAAACCTAGAAAGTAATAGGGGTATTAGAAACGAGGACGGTACAGGACTTGGAATAAGTATTTGCAGGGATTTATGCAAACTACATAAGGGAAAATTAATAATTGATAGTCAAGTTGGAAAGGGTACTGAAATTTCAGTTATTCTTAGTTTAGTTTCTTAATAAGTTAATTAATCACAGTAAGGTTTTCAGGATATTGAAAAACATGAAATTCCTAATCTAATTTCATTAAATAGATAAAAATAAATTCTACATAAATAAAAAAACCTTCCCGTTATTGAGAAGGTTTTTTCAATTTCAAATTAATGCATCACAAACATCTGTTTTGTGGCAGTATTAAGATCTGAACTCAAAGTATATAAATAAATACCCCTTTTATAATCACTACAATTAATATTTACAGAATAATTGCCCGCTGGCTTATACTCATCAACAACAGTATTTACCAACCTGCCCATTATATCATAAACACATAATTTAATATGCGAGTTTTCACTCAAAGTATAAGAAATCGTGGTATTGTTTTTAAATGGATTTGGGAAATTCTGTGATAGAATTATATTATTTTCTTTTAACTCCATTTCTTGAACAGATGTTATGCCGTCAATCTTTCCGATTTTTAAATAATACTTTTCTGTGTTTTCATCATAAACCATATATGCTAAAGGATTTACAGATTTATCAGGCATTATAATACGGCTAAATTTTTCATCCAATGTATTGCTTGATATCATTGATTTTGAAACAACTCCTTGTGCAGGTAAATATTTCAATATGTAGCTATAGTTGTAGGTTGAGTTATTTATCAAAAACAAGTAAGTTGTATCTCCAACTACCATTGGGCTACTTGAACTATACGCATCTTCCAGCATAAGTGTATCAGCAGTCCATGCCTGGTTTGCCGACTTGCTCAATAATACAACTTCGTGAAAGCCAAGTTCAGGAGTTCTCATCATAGAAATCCTGGATTCATAACCATTTGAAAAACTTCCCACCGCAACATTATAATGATTATTACCGGTTTCAGGTATATAAACATCATTGTAAATAATGCTCATATTCGACCATTGATTACCGTCGAAGGCTTTCATTTCTACCTGACAGTCATTACTTTGATACCAAATAGAAAATAAAGAATCATTATTAACTATTAATGAAGAAGCTCTGAGTATTCTGGTATCTATACTTCCTAAATCAAAAGTATAAAGTGGAGATGCTGTTTCCCAATTACCTGAAGTATTATCAGAATATACAATATTATACTTGGTAGCCCACCATGCATAATCATAGGAAGTGTAATACTGATAACCATTATAATTCACAAACTGATTATCCATTAAATAGCAAACAGTTGAAGAATTTCCCTGAGCCGATTGAATTGCATGGTCATTAATAACATCAACCTCTGTTGTCCATTCTCCATCAACTTTCTGCACGAAATTTATGTGAGAAGGCGGATAACCGGAATAACTGGGAAGATAAATAGGCTCACCCCTGTATTCATACATTACTTTAATATTTCCTTCATCGTCAATAATTGCCATAGGTGCCAGAGCATAAAACCTGCCATAATCTGTTGCAGTAGGATGATGAATAGAAATTGTATCAGCTAATTCCCAACTATTACCACTATCATATGATGTTCGCTTTATGATGTAGTCATCATTGGTAATTGCAGAGTGAGTTACATAGAATAAATGCAGATTCCCCGAATTGTCGGTAATCAATGATTGTCGGTTAAAACGGAAACCTGTATTGTTAGAATCAAGAACCATGAGTTCTTGTATAAGAGTGTTTTGCGATAAAACACTAACAGAACCTAGGGTGGTAATAAGTGCAAGAATAAATGGTAAAAAGCGTTTCATAAGAATTTAATTTGTTTCTATGAATGTACGCAACTATTCTCATTTTTTCCAAACAAAGAGCATAAACCGCAAGTATTTATTTATTATTCGACTAAGTATTTTTATTAATAAAAACCCATTTTCATTTTTAAACTATTATAAATCAAATACTAAGTGAACTATATCATAATTTAGAATAATTCCATATAAGGATTTTTGATTACTTTTGCATTTTATATAATACAGTGCATATACATTAGTTGTTCAAGCACATTATAAAACCAGATTAATACATTGTTATTAAAACAGAATGAAGAATAAAATTTTCAGCTTGCTATTTGTGTTTAGTTTACAGTTTTTAGTATTGCAACTAAACCTCAATGCACAAACAAATTATTCTAAAACAGTTAACAAAAAAGATGGCCGTTTTATTAGTGGACGTTTAGATGCTAGCGAATTTTCCATAAAATCGAAAGACAGAACGGGACTGGTTGAAGAGGTGCACATCAACATTGAACTATGGTCATTATTGCAGGAACCTGTAGAAAAATATCTGTTCAGATGGAAGAGAGGCAGCAGTGTTCAGGCTTCCGACTATACAACATTAAGCGAAAGTGTTCTATCCAAGTACCCGGATTTATTGAAACGTTATAGAGCTTTAAAACCCGAATATGTAGGACTAAAATATTTTGTGTCAACAGAATTAAAACCGGAATATATTAATCAGGAAAACCTTGAGGCCTGCGGTAAAAAATTCATCAATAACCTTAAAGTTACAAATAATGCAAGTTGGGGATCCAATGGAGGAGCCACAGGATATCGAAATATAAATTCAAGCGGCCATTTCCTGATTGTAAAATCCGGAGAAACAGGAAATGATCTTGTTCCAGGTAGTCCTAAGGACTGGATAAATTTTATTCAGTGGGGTGATTGCAGTGGAATTAATAACAAAAAAGCATATAATACCTTTAAGTATGCTGCAAAAATGACTTTTTATAATCTGGAACTTACCGAACTTAAAGTTCCCATTCAAGAAATAGATGCAATTGCCAAAGAGTTCATAAAAAGAGAGGAAAACAAAGATGTTTCCGAAAACAAAAGTCAGGAAGATACTAAAAGTAATGATGATTTTTTAGCAGCAGAAGCATCAGCATCGGGTGATGATTTTCTTAAAGAAGACTCAAAATCTAAGGATGACGATTTCTTATCAGAAGATAAAGATGATGATTCTTTTCTCTCTGATGACAAAAAAAAGGCAGACGATTTCAAAATTGATACTAAAGACGGTAAAACAGGTGTAATAAATAGCAAAGGCAGAATTCTTATACCTTATAGAGATTGGTCGATTATTGAATTTAAAGATGGAGTAGCAAAAATCTCTTATTATTTCGATAAGTTTGAATGTAATGGAAAAACAAAGGCTTATGCATATAAAACTGGTTATGTGGATAGTTCTGGTGACTTTCTGGACGGCTTCAAAATAACATTTATGCAATTTAAAGAACAGCAAGCTGGTGGATATATAAAAATCAAAAGAGTGGATGCTCAGGGTAATGAAATTAAACACCGCATGTCGGCAGCCGAAAAAGCAAAAAGAGACAGGAAGAAAAGGGAAAAAGAAAGATGTAAACGAGAAACAGAAAACTGGATTGAACAACTAAAAATCAGATATAATAAATGAAAAAACTAATAATCTTAATTACAGTTTTAATTGCGGCAACACAAGTTAACTTTGCACAAGAACTGGATACTAGAACAAAAAATCAGATTAAAACCAAATTCTTTAATGCAAAAGATTATTACAGCAACCAGGAATACTCAAAGGTTTTAGAAAAAATTGATGAAATAGAAGGACTTGCTGGAAGCACAATATTGCCCCAGGTACAAAACCTTAAAGTGAAAGCGCTTGTAGGCAAAGGAGAATTTAAAAAGGCTAAGAAACAACTTTTTATACTTGAAGGCTTAAATCTTTCTGAAGATATCTTAAGAGATATCTCTCAGTACTCACCGAAGATTGAAAATGGACTTTTGGCAGAAAGGAAAGAAGAGGAAAGACTTCGTGCTATAGAACTTGAGGAACAAAGAAAAGAACAGGAAAGGCTGAGGGCAGAACAGGAATTGATGCAGAAAAAAAGAAATATTGCCAATGCCATTTATCCAACTCTCGTAGAACAATTGAAACAGTATAACGAATTTGTGGAGGGCAGACCATATTACTCGAAACTGCGCAAAAAAATGACTAGCAGTAATACTGAGAAGGCATACTTTGTGTTTCATGGAAGAGAATACATAATTTATACCATTCCCAGTGAAAAAGCATATCAAAAATTATCGGACCAAAAAATATATTTTTCTTCTTACGATGCAGGGATATTTGACGATCATATTGTTGCCAAAGTTCCCAGTGGAAGTAATAAATATGAAAAGAAATTCAAAAGGAGTCTTTTCAACGACAAACCTTCGATAGGTGGCTTTAGTGACGACATACTCTGGAATAAATACTATTCTTCAAAGGAAATCCCAATTTATTATTACACTTACTATAATACACTTTATTGCGATTTTAATATTAAAAGTTCCTTTCAGGAAAATTATTATAACCCTTACATTGAAACAGGAACAATAGTAAAAACCGTTGACTATGATCTCGTTGTTGATTCAAGCTTATATTCAAATTTAAAATCAGCTGGATTTAAGCACAAAGCTAGTTACGATATCAAGAATCCTACAGGCCTAGAAGTAAAACTTATTTCTTCAGGGAATATAAAAATGTTGCACCCAAAGAAAAAAGTAAATTATATTATGAATTCAAAAGTAAAAGGTAGTTTTAACCTGAACGGTTCCAAATACAAAGGTGAATATTATTATTATGAATCAGGAAAAGAGTCATTGCATGTAGCTTATACCGAATATTCTTCCTCAAAAATTACTAAAAACATTTTTGAGGCTGTAGGTAATCCCGTAAATAATTACATATTAGGCTATACAACCTTCTCATTGATATATGATTCTTTTAAAACCTCAAAAGGGTCAGGAAATGGTGCATCGTTCACAAACTCAGGTTACAGAGCTCCTTTTAGTGCAATTTATCCAATTTCAAAAAAGGATGATATCGAGTACTACCCTAATGGAAATATTAAGGCTAAAGGAGTTTTGAAGAATGGAAAAAAATATGGAATGTGGGAATTTTTCGCTGATAATGGTGCTTTGGTGCAAAAAATTACCTATTACGATTTTAAAGGTAACTTACCCAATAAAGTCTACACTTATGATAATGATATCCTGATTTCGATTGAAAATTATGACCATTATGGAAAACAAAATTTTGAGCAATACTATTTCGATCCGGAAAATTCAATTCTTCAGGTTGCCTATTTCAGCGATGATGTAATATATTCAGATCAATTGTATAAAGCAATTAATTGCGATCCATACGATTTGGATGGATTTGGCGAGTTCATTAAATACCGTGAATATGATGACAATGGTGTTCTCATAGAAAAATAATTTATCTTAAAAACTTCTTAATCAGAAAACTATAATCTGATTAATTTATACAATCTACACATCGAATAATAAAAATTTATTATCACTTATTAAGTTCATTTAACCAATAAAATAATATTTTTTTAATCCATAAGTGAGAGCAATAAATTTACAGCAGATAACTAATTTATCAGGTTTTTTGCTCATGGATTATGTTGCTGTCAAGATTTAGACATATTAGGTACAATAAATTTGATTGTCTGTTTACTCTTTTGTTGTGTACATTAACAATAGCAAACTTAAATTCTCAATCAAATTTTACCGACATCTCAGATCCATTATTAATAAATAGTCCAAATTTCAGAACTAATTTATCAGTACAAAGCATAACGAATTACAAGAAAGCAGAAAATGAGAACAGTTTGTTTACGAAACTTATGGTGGGCTCGGCATTTTCATTTGCTTATGACGTGACTATTGGAACAATATTATACAGCCTTCCTTGCGAATATACCAACTGGGAAAAAAACAATAATTTTCATGAAGGGCCTGTAAGTGCATTTCAAACCCCTCCTAAATGGGATAGTGATCCCTGGTATATAAATTATGTAGGACATCCTTATCAAGGAGGTTTTTATTACAATTCTGTGAGAACTCAAGGTATTGGTATTTTAGGTTCAGCGATGTTCACATGTTTTCAAACAGTGGTTTGGGAATATGCAATTGAATGCAAATATGAAACCCCAAGCATAAACGACTTAATATGTACACCCGTTCTGGGTAGCATATTTGGTGAAGCAAGTTACAGGCTTACAATACTTTTTAAAAGAAATGGTTTTAATACTATTGAAAAAATACTTGTTATTGTACTGAACCCAAATTATGCTTTACAAAAAGGGTTTTCTGATAAGAAAAGCAGAAAAAAGTAATCCTTTCCGAACAATTAAATTTATACAGATAGAAAATTCCTATTGTTTCCTATAAATTAACACTACTCCCTGCTTATCAGTGTGTTTCAATGTTTTACCCTGTATTTCATAATCATAAGTTCCCCAGTCAAATTTTATTTGAAGTTTATTTCCATTAGCGGTCCATAAGCCTGTATGCTCGCCTACATATCCGCCTGAACCTTTTGGCTGATGCTTTTCTGTAACAGTTCCATCGCTATTAAAAACATAGTATAAAAAGTTATAAGCCTGCTGTCCATCAGACCTGCTGATAAGGTCGTAGCGACCCGAAATTGCAGTATTTCCCTTCATTCCTCCTGATCCCGACTGCTTTATATCAAACCTCAACTCTTTAAAAACAGTAGGGCCCTCATAAAACTCCACCCAGTATTCACCCACAGGCCAGTCGTTATATGGTTTAGTTAAACTTACAACACCAACTCCACCCTGGCCTTTTTTGAATGTATAATCATCTTCGGTAATTATTCTATTGTTATTCTTGTAAATCCATTTTACGGTAATAGCTTTATTGGTATAACCCTGGTATTCTACTACAGCATGGATCTCAGGTGTTTTTGTACTGAACTCTGTTTTAGGATTTACTGCTCTGTTATTATAATCCAGTTGATCGCATAAGGTAATTTTATTTACTCTGAACTTGTCCTTATTTCCAGTAGGCTTTGCAGACAATAACTGAAAACTCTGAGTAATCGATTTTACCTCCACGGCTTTTTGTTCCAGCATGCTAACAGGAATAATAGCACTTATAACATAAGCCTTCCCATTTTGTATAGCATAAAAAACACCCATTCCCACTTGATTTCCATTATAGTTAAAACTATATGAAGCCTGCTTTCCCGGTATACCGGTCACAGAAACATGATTTTTAACTCCTTCTTTAAATGCTCCGGCTGGTATCATTTGTTCTTCATAAACGCCCACCAACAGATCGAGAGTAAGTCCTGCTGGAGCCTCGAAAGTTCTCATTTGTACGGCAGCATTTTCATCAGGACTATAAAAATCATAAACTTTGTCTGTGCCATCGAAATAGACATTTTTACTCCAGTTTGTGGGCACTTTAATTTTAAAATCATAATCGATATCGGTTTGCCATTGAGCATTTAAACCGTTTACAATTAACAACATAAAAGCAAGAACTGCTATACTAACTATTTGACTCCTATTCATGATAAATTAATTTTCAACTAATTTATTTACAAAATAACCTTAACACAAAATGATTAATATTTCCGTTAAGGCCTGCTTATTATTCGCAAAACTCAATTTAATATTAGTGAAAATCAATTATTCCAAAACAGATTAATTTAATTCCCAGCGAATGTTATGGGATTTCAGATTGATCTTGAATGTGAATTAATTGCAATTAAAAAAGCCATTGTGTTTTTTGAACTTACAATGGCTTCTCCTTTAGTGTTTTAATCACCAGACAACTTATAAAATTATATTAATACTCTACGAGAGTGGCATTAATTACCGGTTGTAATTTATACTTATTATTTCCAGTTTTTATAATCGACTGATCAGCGTCAAAATCAAGCACAACCTTATAATTAACATTTGGCTGTAATTCGGCATGAATTTGAATTTTCAGTCCAGAGGTTTGAGCACTTGGAGTATCTAAATCATAAGTTTCTCCATTTTCTACCACAGTATTATTTTCACCCAGAACCAACCTTATTTGCGATACAGTTTGCACTTGCATAATCGAGTCCAGAGCAATAATTGTATCATTGCCCGCTGCAAAATCCATTAAATCATAAATACCGGTATTTGTATCCAGATTGAACCAACCCGAAGATTCTGAGGAATCAGCGGAAGTATGTATGCTCACCTCCTGAATATCTATATTTACAGCCTCATAATTCGATCTCGACTCAGTTGAACTTTTCATACTAACTGAAAAGTTAGTAGTACCTTCTACTTTATTATCATCTTTTTTACATCCTGCTAGTAGAAATACAAATGCAGAAAACACTACAATAGCACTTTTTAAAATTACACTTTTTGTTCTCATAATATTATACTTTTTGTTTGAAATTCAATGCAAAAATAGGAAATACAGGGGCATAGTAAAATTACAATTATGAAAGAATGTTAAAATATAAATCAATTGGAAATCTGTAAGAACATATTTATTAAATGAAACTAATGCTTTTTGAATTATGGATTTAAGAATAAGGAAAATAATTTAGGCATAAAATTTATCTACAAATTATATATTATATTCGTGCCTTTAAAAAAAGCATATGAATAGTATATTACTTACAGGTTCTGTTATTGTTACTTTGGCGCTTATTAGTTATTCCATTGGTATAATAGCAGAACAAAGGAAAAAGCAGTTGACTAACTTTGTTATGATCTTTTTAAGTTTGGGGATAGTTTTAGATATAACTGCAACTGCATTTATGATATTCGGCTCTCCCAACTCACCTTTTACCATACATGGTTTTCTTGGTTATTCAGCCCTTCTTGTTATGGTAATAGATGTTTATTTGTTATGGCGATTTAGGATAAGAAATGGAATTCAGGTAAAAGTCCCTAAAAATTTAAACCTATATTCACGCTATGCCTACTCCTGGTGGGTTATTGCATATATAACAGGTGCATTATTGGTATTTCTGAAATAAAACAAAACCAATGATTATAGTCTTTATACTATATCTTGTTGCTACTATTGGTGTAGCCTGGTGGTATTCACGGGGTGCAAAAACTAATGCAGACTATGTTATTGGAGGGAAAAAATTTGGGGGTGCTGCTCTAGCTTTATCGGAGCGAGCAACTGCCGAATCGGCATGGTTACTGCTTGGACTTACCGGCCATGCCTATACTGAAGGAATTGGTGCAATTTGGGTGGCTTTAGGTTGTGTTTTAGGTATTTTATTTATATGGCAGGTAATGGCTAAAAGACTCCGTCAGGAAACCGAAAAAACCGGGGTAATGACAGTGTCAGGACTTATAGCCAAAAGATTCCCAGGGGCAGAAAAAAATATAAGTATAATATCTTCATTGATTATAATATTCTTTTTTCTGTTTTACATTGCCGCTCAATTCAGTGGCGCAGGATTAGTATTACACAAAACATTTGGTCTAGATCCCCTATGGGGAGTTATAATTGGATCAGTGGTCGTGATAGGATATTGCATAATGGGTGGATTTATTGCTGTAGTTGTTACTGATATTTTACAGGCAATACTCATGATTTTTACTCTGGTTATATTTCCAATCATTGCTTTATTGCTGGCAGAAGCCAACAATATACATATCATACAATCAATAGAAACAGCAGCTCCGACAAACCTATCTCTTACAGAAGGAAAAACAGGGATGGCTGCAGTATTATTTATACTCAGCGGACTCAGTTGGGCATTTGGCTATACTGGTCAACCTCAACTACTTACACGAATGATGGCCATACGAAACGAAAAAGATGTAAACAAGGCCAAATGGGTTGCTACAACCTGGACAGTTTTAGCATACACTGGTGCAATACTGATTGGTTTATTCGGAATAGCTTTTGTTCAGGAAGGATTTCTTAATCATGAACAAAGCAGTTTAGCATCTGATGCTGAAAAAATACTACCTGTCATGGTTACTACTTTAGTAAACCCCATAATAGCAGGCTTTCTACTGTCGGGTGTAATATCAGCAATGATGTCAACAGCATCCAGCGAACTAACTGTTTCTGCATCCTCACTCAGTGAAGATATAATAGGAAAACTGCGCAAAGTTATGGCTGACGACCGTAAAAGTCTTTTATTGAATAAAATCCTTACACTTATTATCGGAGCTGCAGCATTCATCCTTGCAATTACATTAAGCAAAACCGTTTATGGTTTAGTTTCTTATGCTTGGTCGGGAATTGGATCGAGTTTCGGACCAGCAATACTTCTGATTTTATTCTGGAAGAAAATTTCCCGCTCGGGAATTTATGCTTCATTAATTACAGGAACCAGTATGACGATTATTTGGGATGTGTTTTTCGAAGCTGCAACAGGTATATCTGAAAGACTCGCTAGTTTCGTCCTTGCTTTTATTATGGCTGTTTTATTTAGTTTTATTTTTCCGGAGAAGAAATATTAAGAAAATATTAAATAAAGACTAATCTAAAATTTTGAATTATATACTTTGTGGAAATATAATTAATGGAAATTAAAAGGTGAATTCAGATTTTTTAAAGAATAAATTGAGTACTTATACAAATATTAAAATATTAAAATCTGTATACAAATGCAGCACTGTAATTTACATAACTCAGAAGTGAAAACTATTAGGCCGTAGACAATAAGTTAAGGTTTTAACCATTCAACTGATGATGTATCACC